>NZ_JADPKQ010000319.1:0-10686 GCF_023074015.1 Bradyrhizobium sp. 142 | reverse complement strand
CGCACCGAGAAGGAATATCGACCTCTCCTGAACGAAAACGGATTCCGTCCCGAAGCGATCTATCCTGCAGGCCGCTTTAGTGTGATCGAGGCGCGCGTTGGTTGAGAGCTATATGACGGCCTGCAACCTGCTGCCGAATCTCAAAAGTCGCGAGAGCCGTCGATCTCAAGTTCTACCTACCGGTTTTGCTAAAGTCGGCTTGTCCACTTTCGGACATGCCGGGGCCGGCCGACAACGTTTGCTGTTGAGGATGGAACGGACATTTCGGTAAAGCGGGCCGACTTCCGAGTTTGTGAATGTTTTCGGATGCCGGCCCCATGACGGTGGGGCGGTGCGCACGGGGCCGGCGTCCGCAAGCCTCCAAGGGAGATGCTATGGGGCGGCGGCGACTGCATCCATCGTTGCTGATGTGAACCGATGGAGCGCCCCATGCAGAAATTGAACGATCTGAGCCGATCCCCGAGCCCCCTGGCGCCCTATGCACTTAAGCCATCGCGGCGAAGCTGCCGGGCGGTGTCTTCGCCGACGTCGATGTTTTCGAGATCCTGGATGGCCTCGGCGCGGCTGATTGCGGCCATGACGCTCTGGTAATAGAGCCGAGCACATTCTTCGCCGCGCACGAGTACGAGCTCCTTGTAATAGTCGTCCATCGCCGTGGCCAGATGCGCAGTGGTACGCGGTCATGCCGCTGCCGATGCTACCGCGGTCCAGCACGATCACGGAACGCCCGCGACTAACAAGCTCATAAGCTACCGACAGCCCGGCAATGCCAGAACCCACCACAACCACGTCCGCCCGGTCGGATTTCGACAGACTGGGAGCTTCGACCGCCCGGATGTCCATCCAGAGCGATTGCGTATGTTCATCCCGCACGTTCATGGCGCACCCTTCTCAAAAGGGGCCAACGGCGCGACAGAAAAAGGGTTCCTTCGTCGCCAAGGTAAGGATTGCGGCCCCGACCTAGCGAGACACCGGCTTGCGACGCTGGCGGCGGGCCGGCCGACCGCTGAACGCGATGTCGCCGCGCATATCCCCTCAGCATCTCAGGGAGCACGACGAGCCTTGCCGCGGGCCGTCTGAAATCGACTTGGAGGACAGGACGATGATTTGCCCCATTCAGTGGTTGCAGCGCTTCGGATGCGGCTGCCGCTGCAGCAAGTCAAACTGAAGTCAGATGCTCGTTGGCAAAAGCTTGCCGTCGACGATTTAGATCCAGTTGTGTGCAATACCCTCCCATAGGAACCGGACAGCTTGCCCCGTATTGAAACTGGATGGATGGTTCGGTTGAAAAGAAACAAGGACCTTCTTCCAAGGATCTCCTGGCTGGTGCAATCAAGCGACGCCAGGCGATCTTGTTTGTTGGCGCCGGGGTCTCGATGGCAGTCGGTTTGCCGTCCTGGAAGACCTTGGTAGACCACCTTTTAAGGGAGCTCCAACTCGGTCCCGAGGTGATAGACGGAATGAACGACGGCTATCAAATGCTCGCCGAGTTCTATCGACTGAAGCAGGGTGGAATGGGCCCGTTACGAAGCTGGCTTGATCGAAACTGGAAAGTCGCGACGGACAAAGTCTCGCGATCGGAGTTGCACAAGCTCATTGTCGAGCTCGACTTCCCGGCCATTTATACCACCAACTATGATCGAAACCTCGAGACGGCGTTCGAAATCCACCATAAGCCCTATGCGAAGATCGCCAACGCCAAGCATATTGCGGACGCGGCCCAGGACGTTACGCATATCGTCAAGTACCACGGCGATTTCGACGACGATGCGTCGCTGGTTCTTACCGAGACAGATTTTCTGGATCGGCTATCCTTCGATGCGCCGCTGGATATTAAGTTCCGCGCGGATGCTCTCGGTCGCACCATTCTGTTCATTGGCTACAGCATGTCCGACCCCAATATCCGCCTGCTATTGCACAGCATTTGGCAGACTTGGGAAAAATCAGGCCATAGGGACCATCGACCGCCCTCGTTTGTCTTCATGCCATCGTCTAACCCGGTGCAGGAGGCAATTTTGGCACACTGGGGGATTACGCTTGTAACGCCCGAAAGCGGCTGCCGAGGTGACGCATTGACGACTTTCCTCGCCGATATCCGCGCGAGGATTCACGACGTTGATGGTTAAAGTTAACTATGGGAGTCCGTGATCCCGTTGCCGGCCTTGCGCTGGACCATGATGTGCAAAGCCTCTTCCTTTAATTCGTCGAGATCGTAATCATCGCCGGTATCGAGTTCTAGACGGCCTTGCTCGCAAGCAACGACGTCCTTGTCGCCCAGCCAGAACGTCGCGCCAGTCGGCATATGGGTAAGCTTGTCGCCGTCTACCACGAACTGCTCCTTCATCACTTTCATATGCATGATAATCCTCCGACAAACGACCGCACGTATCAGACCCCCAAGGTTACCCGTTCGGACTGGCGCTTTCGCCTTATTGCGGCTGCGACGTTCCTCTGTGCCGGTGGCCGAGTGTCGACTTAGCCTCGGCCCTTGTTGGCTGCGTGATCTTTCAATCGTTCGGCTTGAGCCATTTGCTGTCGTGACCCCGATCCCGGGAGTGCTTGGCCTTGTCCCGGTTGGAAAGCACCGCATTATCGCCTATCAGGTCGCTCTGAACGTCAGTCATAGCACCCGTTCCGGCGCCTTTGCCCTTCGCGCCCGGTCCCAGATGCTTGCCGTCTCCGTGTGCTCCACGTGTCATGATGTTTATCCCGCCGGCTTTTGGGGCTTATGGCCCGACTGTCCCGAATGGTTGTGCTTATTGTGCTGGCTTTCCTGGTTTAGGCCACCACGGCTCACCGGAAATTCCGATTGGCGTCCACTTCGCTTTGCAGTCTTTGCACCGCTATCGTGTTGTGTACGTGCCGTCTCGTCCTCGATCTGCCTCGCATCGGGAAGATCAGGCTTTCTTTCAAGGATGCGCAGTTGCTGCTCGTGGGTCTTCTTTCCCTGCGTTGCCATCCTTCGCGGACCGTTATCGCGGTCCTTTTGCGGAGGACCGCGACGCCGATCCCGGACCTCTGCCTTATCGATACCGCCCTGCGGATTGGTGTCGTTCTCGATATCGCCCTCAAAGGTGTTGGCGCCTTCGAACTCCTCCAGTTCTTCCGGGCTTACGCCTGACATCGTCGTTCCCTTCGAGCCGCCGATCAGCGGATTTCACACAAGATCGACATTCGTCGGCCTGTTCAGTTTCACGTGTTTGCTACTCATGATCTAATCCTTCGAAGCTGGATTTGAGCCGCCGCCCTTTCTTTCCGGGTGACGGGTGTGATGGCTATCGCGTTCGCCGCCACCTCCGGATATTTTGCTGTGCCGACGTTGCGGATCGTCGGCCGGCGGTGTCTCGACGTGGAGCGGCTCCTTGGCGTTTTCATGGGAAGCGCCCGGGCCGCCCTGGCGGATGCTCGCCGGCGGCTTGTTGAAGTCGACATGGTGCGCGCTCCTTACTAGTGATCCTGCTGATAGCCCTGATGGGTGGTGTTCTGGGCGGTATTGCCGGCCTGTCCCTGCTCTCTCGTATTGTCGATATGATCACGGCCTTTCTGGACCTGATGAGCATTGCCGGTTTTGGGGTCACCGGTGCCCTTATGGCTTTGATTGTCCGGCGGCACGAGCGGTGGCTTGGTCATTGGTGGCTCCGTCGTTAATCCTGCAGCCAGACAACGGGCTGGTAAAAGGAGGGTTTCTTCTCGATATGCGGAACAGGCTAGATGCGGCGAATGCGCTTAGAGTGCGAATCGCATTCGTCACCCTGTCGAAACGACTCGTCGTGTTCCGGCCGTGAAACTCTTGCCGGGGTTTCGCGTTTACGGTGCTTACTTGGGCTCGGGACGCCGGCACCGTCATGTGCCTTGGCGTCAACCGCGCGCTATTCGCCTATTCATGCGACAACTCGCATCCGGCTGCCGCCCAACCTTCGCGTACCTAACGAGTTACTTTGACGATGACACCTTCATTCGGTTTCAAGTGTATCGGTCCATCTACTTTTCCTGGCCAGCGATCCAAGCCGCTGGATAACAATATGAGGCCGTTGCCCTGCCATTCAAAGAGCCGTGGTTCTCCTGAGAGATTGAGACCGACAAGGATTTCCGTTTCACCCAGACTTCGCTCGAATGAAAACACGTCGTTCTGCGCCCGCCTCGGCCGATACTCTCCGTGCAGCAAGCATGGCTCGCGACACCGCAATGCGATCAGCTTCCGGTAGAGGTTCAATAGCGATTTGCCGTCGCGCTGCTGCGCCTCGATATTGCGCGCGCGATCCCCGCTCAGGGGCAACCAAGGTTCGCCAGTCGTAAATCCACCTGCCTCGGTATCATCCCAACGCAAAGGAGCGCGCTCGGGGTCACGGCCGAGGTCAAACCCCTTCACCAACTTTTCGAACGGATCCCGGACCTGCTCCGCTGGGATGGGCACCTGCTCCGAACCAATCTCATCCCCCGCGAACAGAAATGGCGTCCCTCGTATGGTCATTAACAGCATCGCGAGAACGCGCGCCTGGGCCTGACCGATCTTGCTGGCGATCCGATGCTTGTCATGACCACCGATCACAAAATCGGGCCAGGCACCTTTTGGGATGGCATTGAAGTAAGCGTCGATCGTCGCCTGAAGCGAGATCGCGTTCCATTCGGTGTCGAGCAGCGCGAAGTTCAGTGGCAGGTGCAGGCGCGGCTTGCTGTTACCGTAGAAATGGCCGATCCGGTCGGTCTTGCCCTGCACCTCCCCGCAAAGAAGCCTCCCATCATATTCGTCCAAAGCCTCTCTGATACATTCGATGCAATCCATGGTTTCCGGCCTGTCGTCCGTGAACACGGGGATGTTGGTCTGAGGCGGCGGCGTTTTGTCGTCCGCTTCGGGATCGGTCGGATTGTCGCGCAGCAGGTCATCTTTGATCAACACAGCGCTGGCATCGACCCGAAAGCCGTCAACACCCCGCTCCAGCCAAAAACGCATGGTGCTCGCCATAGCTTCGCGAACTTCACGGTTTCGCCAGTTCATATCCGGCTGACTTGGCAAAAACGAATGATAGTAAAACTGCCGCCGCTCCTCGCACCACTCCCAAGCGCTGCCTCCGAAACGGCTTAGCCAATTATTCGGCGGGCCGCCATTTGGGCCGGCTTCCGCCCAAAGATACCAGTCGGCTTTTGGGTTTCTTCGCGAAGCACGACTTTCCCTAAACCAGGCGTGCTGGTCGGAGGTGTGATTAGGAACGAGATCGAGAATGAGCCTTATGCCGGAATCGTGCAAGGTGCGCACGACTTCATCGAAATTTTCCAGTGTGCCGAAACGAGGATCGACGGCGCAAAAATCAGCTATGTCGTAACCAAAATCATGATTGGGACTGCTGTAAATCGGCGTAAGCCATACGGCGCCAACGCCGAGCCAGTTGAGATAATCGATTCGTTGCAGGAGGCCGGGCAGATCTCCTTGGCCGTCCCCATTACTGTCCTGAAAGGATATCGCGGCGACTTCGTAGACTACCGCGCTACGCCACCAAGCTTCATCGGAAGCAGGCACAGATTTTGGCGTTTCGTTCGTACTCACGTGAACAACGGACTCCTTCGACGATGCGGCCGCCGGGCTTGCCTTCAGCGGGCGTTAAACTCCCCCGCGGCGACGTAGTTCCTATGAGCTTTGCGACGGCAAGAAGGGACCACCGGTAGCGAGGCGAGCAGGTCTGGTCAGAGTTCGATGACAAGTCCCTCATCACCGCGAAGGGCAATGCTGTCCGTTACCTTCTCTCCATCCCGGTCGGCCGCCGTGGAAACCAGAACCTTTCCAAGGGTGCCTTGTTCGAAGCCAAGGACTTGGGGTTGGCCAGTCAGATTGAGGGCAATGAGTAACGTTGTATCGTTGAACTCACGAAAGTAGACCAACAAGTCATCGTCAACAGCGCGCGGCCTATAGGAGCCAACCGACAGCGCTGGCATCTTCTTCCGGAGGCGCAGCAGGCGGCGATAGAGATTCCAGATCGAGGCCGCATCCTCGCGCAGGTTAGCAACATTGTTCGATTGCCAATCCTCCGCGAGTGGAAGCCACGGTTCGACCTTGCTGAAACCGGCATTAGCGCTCGCGTCCCATTGCATGGGCGTTCGACAGCCATCCCGGCCTACGCCAATCCCGGGGACGTTGCGTTCGAAGGGATCGCGCACGCGGTCACGGGAAATCTCAACCTGACGCATTCCCAGTTCATCGCCATAGTAGATCGTAGGCGTGCCGCGCAGGGTCAGCAGCAGCATGGCCGCGACGGCGGCTTGCCCTTTGCCGACCCGGCTGGCAATACGCGGCCGATCGTGATTGCCAAGCACCCAGTTTGGCCACCCGCCTTTCGGCAACGCGTCTTCGTACTCGGCGATCAGGGACAGAATGCACCTGGCGTCCCAGCGAACGTTAAGCAGTGCAAAGTTGAACGGCAGATGGACCCCGTCGAGATCCCGCCCGTAATAGGCGACCAGGCGTTCCACCGGCAGGTATATTTCTCCGATCAGAAGACGCCCCGGAAACTCATCGATGGTACGGCGCAGCACTGCGATGATGTCATGCACCTCCGGAAGGTCGGTAGTATACAGGGGTGTTACTGCCTCATTCGGCGGCCTGCCTTCCCGGTAATTGGGATTGGGCGGGTTATCGCGAAATGCTTCATCCTTGATAAGATGCCAGATGACGTCGACCCGAAAACCGTCGACGCCTTTCCGCATCCAGAAGCGAAGCACATCGCGCATCGCATCAACGACTTCCGGATTTCGCCAATTCAGATCTGGCTGGGACCCAAGAAAGGCGTGGTAGTAATATTGACCTGAATCCTCATCGAACTGCCAGGCGCTGCCGCCAAACTCGGAAAGCCAGTTATTGGGCGGACCTCCGCCTGGCGCCGGGTCCCTCCAGATGTACCAGTCGCGCTTGGGGCTGGTTCGCGACTTGCGGCTTTCAATGAACCACGGATGCCGATCAGACGAATGATTCGGGACAAAGTCGAGGATCACACTGATCCCGCGCGCATGCGCTTCCGCAACAAATCGTTCGAAATCGGCCATGTTGCCGAAGATGGGGTCGATATCAACGTAATCGGAAATGTCGTATCCGAAATCGGCCATCGGAGACCGGAAGATCGGCGAAACCCAGATCGCATCAACTCCAAGGTCGACGAAGTAAGACAACCTTTCAATAATTCCATTCAGGTCCCCCACCCCGTTGTCGTCCGTATCCTGAAAGGACCTCGGATATACCTGATAGATGACGGCGGACTCCCACCATGGTCTGGATCCACTCATTGCTGTCAACCATTCCGACAAGGGCCGTTGCGATTGGTGAAGCGGGCGTTGCCCAATCCGGTGCCGATGGTCAGCACGCCCCAACGCTTCACGTCCTGCATGAAGGGCACCTCGGATAGACCTTGCACCACGCCATCATTGTGCATGACGACGACTGTTTCGTGCCCGCCGATCAGAGGGATCGCTTCGATGAGACTTGCCGGCAGATTGAATTTGCCGCTCTCCCAGTTGCCCGGCAGATTCTGCGCCCCCTTCTTGATCGAGCCGTTGCTCTCGATGACGCCTGGGCAGGCGACGCCGACGAACGGCGCGAGTTTAAATCCCTCGTCTTCCGCCTTCGCGATCAGATCTTTGAGCATCTTGACGAGGCGCTTGACGGCAGTCTCACGGGTTGGTTCGTCATCGGCATGACGCCATAGTTCGGGTTTCCACACGCAGGCCTTGGAGAAGTCTGACGCCTTCTTGCGACGCGTTTCCACGATGCCGCACCGGATGTTCGTGCCGCCGATGTCGACGGCAAGAATGGAATCATGCGCTTCGAAAATCCAGGAAGGAGCGAGATGTAGCGCGCCGATAAGGCCTGCATCGTCCGGGTGACGGTGGATCGGCGACATATCGACCTTGAGGTTTTCGGCGTTGAGTAGAATTTCGGCACGCGCGATGGCGAGTTCACCGAGCCGGCTGGCGCGAAAGCCGCCGCCGACGACGATGCGCTCGGTCCTGTTCCAGGCCTTGGTTTTGAGGAAGCGGCGCGTCACGTGGACGAGCTCCTGCGCGAAATCCTCGATGGCGCTGTGCACGACCGCTGACGCCTCGCTGTCATCGCCGACCAAGGTAGCGTCGAGTTCCTTCTTGCTGATGTTATCGGAAGGCTCTTTCCCGAACGGGTCTTCGCCAGACTTGCGCAGCGGCTTTCGCCACTCTTCGAGAGTTTCCCGGAAAGCGGCTTTACTGGCGCGGTCTCCGAGGAATCCTTCCTCATCCTTCAGTTCGAGATTGAAGCTGTCGATCTCGACCCACGGGAGGCGCGAAGCGCCGTGAGCGACGATACCAGTAGTCGTGATCGTTTCGTTCGTCATCCCAAACCTTATGGAAGCCGCGACACAATTTGGCGGCTTGCATTCAACACGCGCCGCCGATCACCGTTCCTCCGCGCCTCAGGCAGGCCTGCCCGCCGGCCATTTTGGCTCTCCCAGAGGTCTCGAATGGAACAGCCGGCGGCCTGCGGCGTTCCCTTGCCATCATAGAGCGCCGTTACGGGACGTTAAGCAAAGGCGTCAACGCGAAGGCTTCGACCGCGGCGTGATACGCGTCGCCTCAGCCGCTCCGTCGCATCGCGGAGCCACTACCTTGTTCGGCCCGCACTCTCCGCGCTGAGCGCGTTTTACGCCGTAGGTACCAGGCCGCGACCGAGATAATCAGCCAGGCAAACGATGCGCTCATGAAGGCAGTCGCAACTGTGGTCTCCGCCGTCAACGAAAAGACAATTGCAAAGGCCAGCATGCCTATCGCGCCTAGCGCGGCGCCGGCTGAATCGACCGCAGCCGCCATTTGCCCACGGCGCTCGCCGGAAAGTCCCGCTTCGCGCTTGCGGCGGATCTCGTGCTTCTCGATCAGGGTGGCGCTGGCGCAGAATATAGCTGGAAGCGCAAGGAAAAGACCTCCGATGAATGCGCCATAGCGGCTGCTGATAAGGCCGGTGAATACGGTCGCGGCGCCGCCGAGCGCGAACCGGATCAGGTATTCGTACCAGCGCCCTTCCTTGAGAGATGACGCCGAAAAGCGGATCGGGTTCATGTCTGACCTCCGGTAAGGATCAGGAGCCCGAAGGCGGCAATCAGCCAGACGATCAGTGACAGCAACGTAGCCGTCACCGCCCGCAACTTCGCGCGGACAAGGAGGTGGCAGACGACGACACTGTAGATGGCGAGCGCAATCGCTCCCGCCATCATCGCCTGGGTTTGCACGGCGGCGTAGCCGGCACCCTGCTGATGCACCGCCATTCCAAGCGTGGCGAGCGCGACGGAGGGGGCCGCTCCGAACAGTCCGGCGAAGCTCTTTGGACGCAGAAGATCTCCCAGCATCGCGAAGGCGATACGACGGCGCCGCCGACGAGGAAGCGGATCACATATTCCGTCATTTCGCTCCCTTCCGGAGTTTCGAGAGCGGCCCGCCAGTCCCGTAGACCGGATCCTTGCGCGGCGCCGGTACCTTCGGAATAGTCTTTAGTGCCTGCAGACGGTCCTCGACGGTCGTGCATTCGTCGTATGTGCCGCTCGGCGGATAGGCCCCGATGACGAGAAACTCATCGTCCGCCGAAAGGCACTGATACCCTGTGCCAGCAGGCAGAATGGCCACGTCACCAGCCTTCAGCGTGAAGATCTTTCCGTTCTTGCCACCGAACCGGACACGATCCTTGCCTCGCGCGATGCTGAGCGCTTCATGGATTCGGGAGTGGTAGTGCACGTAGTCGTAGATGCCATTTCGCCAGGAATCACCCCATCCGTTCGCTTCGAACAGGTCTTCGATCACGGCCGCGGGGTCTTGGCCGTCATCGAGAGCGACTGCTCTTCGATAGATAGTGAGCGGCCAGCGCGGGTGATTTGGCACAAGACCATCTCCTTGAAGCGGACAATGTGAGGCTTTCGCATTCTCGCGAGTTCCATGGCCTTACGCTTGCCGGGGCGCCGCAGACCCGTGGCGCGCTCCGCATATCCCTTCAGGTCCTCAAGGATCGGCATGATCGTCCTCCATTGAAGCGTCACCCGGGTAGCCGGTCCAAAGCCGGAGGGTCCGTTCGAGAACCGCCCCCAGTGCGAAGCCCGCGACGACATCGCTTGCCCAGTGTGCCAGCACCACTACGCGCGTGAGCGACAGTCCGACCGCGATTGCGCGGATCGCCCGGCGCAGCCACGCCGGTAAGCTGCCGGCGGCCGATGCCAAGGCTCCCATGTGCAGCGCATGGCCGGAAGGAAAGTCATCCAGACGTTTGCCGGAAAACGGGACGCCATGGAGGTGACCAACGACCGTTAGACGGTCCGGCCGGGTCTGGTCGAACAGACGTTTCAAACCATGGGGCAGCGGCGAGGCTGCGACCGTGACGAGCAGGGCGTGGTTGCCGGCGCGCCGCAGCGGCTCACTGCACCCGCGCGAGGCAAGCCAGCCAGCGGCTGCCAAGACCAGGAGCACCTTCTCGTCGGCGCCCCACGACAGAGCCCGAGCCACCTGCTCCGGAGCCGGCGCAGTGTTACGGGCGATAGATTGCGCGACTGCGACATCCGCCTGCCCGCAATGGGTGGGCGGCGACGCTAACGGCTGACGCAACCAACGCAACGGACGCCACTTACGCGACGCATGGCCCGGCCATGTCGGGCGGGTGTAGCGCCAGCTTGGCGAGACGACGAAGGTTTTGAGCGA
>NZ_JADPKQ010000283.1:0-10878 GCF_023074015.1 Bradyrhizobium sp. 142 | reverse complement strand
GAACGCATGACCATGACGCGAAACGTAGGTAGCGAAGACGCCGATCTGGCAGTTCGTGATCTTCCCTGCCGAACCAGTGTATTGCCGCGCCACTCCGCATGACGCCTTACCCTGCTTGAGAAAGCCGGTCTCGTCGATCACCAGCACCGCATCGTCATCCGCCAAATGCTCGATGACATAGTCGCGGACGATATCGCGCAGGGCATCAGCGTCCCAATCTCCACGACCCAGAATTGCCTGCCACGCCATGGGCCAGGATCGCCAGCCGCCTCCGCGCGCATCCAGCCGGTCTTGCGCTGCTCATCTCCGAGCAGACCTTCCAGGAACAAGCCTGCATTCGTCGCAACACGCTCTTGCGTGAACAACGGACGTATCCGTTTCTTGATCTCTCGAAGCGACGCCGCCCACAACGCAAGCGTCTCCTCAACCGACGCGGCCCGCGCCCACGACATTCGAATCATGGTTGCCCATGGATTCAGAAGTCTGCAAACAAAGCAACTGTAATGCTAACGCTCTACCTTGATGACGGGCGTATCGAGATGGACACGAATGCGGTCGAGCGTGCGATGCGGCCGATCAAGCTCAATGCCAAGAACGCCCTGTTCGCTGGGTGCGACGAGGGTGCCGAGAATTGGGCATTGCTGGCTTCGCTCATTGAAACGTGCAAGCTCAATGGCGTCAGCGCCGAGCACTGGCTCTCTGACGTCCTCGCAAAGCTCGTCAATGGCTGGCCTGCGGCGCGACTGGACGAACTGCTTCCCTGGGGGTCGACCTACACGATGCATGCGCATGATCCGAGGCTGGCAGCATGAGCCTGAACACGACCGCCGTCCGGATCAGGGTAACCCTCAAGGACGTCAAGCCGGAGGTGATGCGTTGCCTTGTCGTACCCGTCACCCTGCGCCTTGATCGGCTGCATCTGACGCTTCAGGCGGCGTTTGGCTGGACGAATAGCCATCTCTTCGAGTTCCACGCTAGCGAACAACGTTGGGGCATCCCCGATCCCGACGGTGGTTTTGGCCCCCAGCCGATCGATGCCCGCAAGGCGCGGCTCTCCGATATCGTCCGCGAAACCGGCGCCAAGACGATCCATTATCTCTATGACTTTGGCGACAGCTGGGATCATGTGATCAAACTCGAAAAATGGTTCGACAACACGTCGACGGACGGTCTTCCATTCTTGCTCGATGCCGCCAGCCGTTGTCCTCCGGAAGACGTAGGCGGTGCGCCAGGCTATGCCGAATACCTCGATGCCATCGGCGACCCCGCCCATCCGGAGCACGAACAAATACGCCTCTGGGGTCCGGAGCAGTTTGATCCCAACATTGTCGACCGGAAAGCGATCGAGGCCGCCGTCAACGCTTTGTCCGACAAATGGAAGCCGCGGCGTCGCGTCACGCGGTCAAAATAGGCGTCAAGCGCCAATCGAAAGGGCCGCAGCGCCACGCTTACCTTGAACTTGAGGCCGAGAACTGCTCATTGAGAACTCTCCCGACATCGCGCTCGTTTCAACAATTTGCGTTACTTCGCGCCCGCCTTCTGCGCATAATTCCATGATGCTTTCGCGAGCGGCACGGTCCGCTTGGCAGCTTCGATCGCCTTGGTGTTGGCGGCGGTGCCATCTCGGATGCGGGCTGCGATGCCTTGAGTCATGCCGACCAACCGAAAGAGATTAAACGCAAAATACCAGTTCAAATCCGGCAGCTCGCTGCCCGTGCAGTCGCAATAGATCTGCGCGGCCTCGTCTATGCTCGGGATATTGAGCGTCTTCAGGTCGGCGTCCGCAAGGCCCGGCCTGATCCATTGCATCAACAGATAGGTAAAATCGGACATGGGATCGCCGAGCGTCGACAATTCCCAGTCGAGTACCGCGATCACGCGCGGCTGCATTGCATCGAAGATAATGTTGTCGAGTCGATAGTCGCCATGCACGATGGAGACACGTTTCTGCTCGGGGATCGTGTTCGGCAGCCATTCGATCAGCTTTTGAACCTCCGGAATATATTGCATCTCCGAGGCGCGGTACTGCTTGGTCCAGCGATCGATTTGGCGCGCGAAATAATTGCCATGCCTTCCGAAGTCCGCAAGGCCGATGCTATCGGGATCAAACATGTGCAGCCTCGCGAGAGTCTCGATCTTGCTGCGGAAAATCTTTGCCCGCATTTCGGCAGGGTGGCTCGGCAAAGTCGGATCCCAATAAACGCGTCCTTCCTCCATCGACATGATGTAGAAGGCCGCACCAATGACGGCATCATCAGTGCAGAGCGCAAACGCATGCGCAACCGGAAAGCCCTGCTGGCCGAGCGCCGAGATGACGCGGAACTCGCGATCGACCGCATGCGCCGACGGCAGCAACTTGCCGAACGGCTTTCTGCGCATCACGTAGGAGCGGCCGGGGCTGTCGAGTTTGTATGTGGGATTGGATTGGCCTCCCTTAAACTGTAAGACGGTCAAGGGCCCGGTATAGCCCTCGACATGCTTGCGCATCCAGCGGTCGAGACGGCTCTCGTCGATGCGATGTCGCTCTTCGACGGGTCTCGTGCCCGAAAACTCCTGGTCCTTCCTGAAGCCCTCGGCCAAGGTGACGCTCCACGAAATTATTGAAGCGTCCCGCTTCATTAATCACCCGAGCAGCTGCATACTTCCGAACTTCAAGTCTGACAATGGTGCGGCAGTGCACTTCATCGGGACCATCCGTGAGACGCATGGCGCGTGTCGAGCTTGGTCGTGCGGACTCCACCTCGTCGGTTGCGCCGTCCAAGGTCTGCACCGCCTGCTCGATGATTCACAAGCCGCTTCGCCTTTAGATACTAATACAGCAGTAATTCCTAGTCATCGAACCTCCTGCGCGGATCTCAGGCCGCTTAGCTCGCTCAAGAGTGACTCCTTTTGGCGATGCGATCGGGCGGATCTGAAGGTGACGTGGGTCAGATCTCATTTTTCTCTGCGCCGACAATACGATCCTGACTCGCGTCGGAGCGGGCTGCGATCATGCGCAAGATCCCGTTCTGGGTGAGCGACGAACAGTGGTGAGAGCGCAGCGTCTCTCATTTGCCAACGAATGTTCGTGAATTTGCGCCTGCAGATCATCCCCGCCTCATTAGTGGCATCGTCCATTCATCTAATATGGCTGCCGCCAGTGCGATTGCACACTCGAATTTGTCCCCGACTAAACTCTACGATCGGTGTGCGCGGGGCTCACGTGGGGTCTGGAAACACCTCTTCCGAGAGCCGGCCTTGCGCGCTACGGACACACAAATGATAGACACCGTGCAGTTAAAGCGCATCGCTCGCCAGCTGGCGGAAACAATGGAAGCACAAGACGGTCATTGCCCGTTCGCGCAGATGGCGCAACATCGACGCACCTGCAGATGCTGAGGGGGCCTGATCGCAATGCTGCTGACGGGGGAGGCGCAGGACTGGCGGTCTCAGGATGTTTCTGCTCAGTTGGAGACCGAACGCCATTCGCGCATCGAGCCCTCCTGAGAGACGGACGCTATCAGCGTCCCGTCACGCTTGAAGATCAAGCCGCGCGCGAGGCCTCGTCCGCCTTGCGCGCTCGGCGACTCTTTGGCGTAAAGTAGCCACTCGTCCGCCCGAAAGGGGCGGTGGAACCAAATTGCGTGGTCGAGGCTCGCCGAAATCATGCGCCCGTCGAACAGAGTGCGGCCATAGCGGACCATGACCGCATCGAGTAGCGCTAAATCTGAGGCATAGGCCAGCGCGCACATGTGAAGCGTTGGGTCATCGGGCAGCTTTGCTGCGGCCTTCATCCACATATGAAAGCGGCCGTCATCGATCTTTTGACCGACATAACGACCAATCTCGACCGGACGCAATTCAATCGGTCGATCGAGGTCATAATAGTGGCGGATGAATTCCGGTATGTCAGAAAACATCGGCCGTTTGGATAGTTCCTCGAAGGTGAGCCCTTCTGGCGGCGGAACATCTGGCATCTTGTTTTGGTGATCGAAAGCGCCCTGTTCGCCTGCGTGAAAGGATACCATGATGGAAGAGATTGCCTTACCATGCTGGATTGCGGTGACGCTCCGTGTCGAATAGCTTTTGCCATCACGCAGCCGTTGGACTTCGTAGATGATCGGAACCTGGGGATCACCGGTCTGAATGAAATAGCCATGCAGCGAATGCGGCAACCTGTCTTTCACCGTGCGACATGCCGCGACCATCGCTTGCCCTATCACTTGGCCACCGAACACCCGTTGAGGGAGAGGATTCGGATTGTTGCCGCGAAACAGGTTCACCTCCATTGGCTCAAGGTCGAAGATGGCGAGCAGGTCGATCGAGGTTTTGGACATTGACGCGCCTTTCTTTTTCTTCGGCATCATCCCCTGGTATGGCAGCCCTCCGATGGAGCCGAAGGTCCGAAACGAGCCATAGCGCAGGCGATTCTTGTTCTGGCCCATCTGGTTTGCAGCTGAGGCGGGCCCAACTGCAGCTGTGCTGGTGTATTGACATCGATTTGTAAGAAACGAGACGCCTTCCTTGAACCCCTGGGCCGGGACTACCGCATCCACTCTTTCCAACGATGCTTCACTTGCCCAGCAATCACCGTGCCACAAGACGGTATAGAGATGCGAAATCGGCGTCCTCATTCCGCCGGCAACGATACTTGCGGTTACTGTCGGTTGGCAATATCGATTCAACCGGACAAGGGTCCGAACACGACAACGCACATGAACGAGGGATGGACGCTTCTCGGGGCTGAGAACCGGCGGCCGTGGGATCCTCGAAAACGATCATCACGTTTATACGCACTGACAGCTCAGCGTCGCTCGCGCACCGAACCATCCTGGGCAACAGATGCGACCAATGTGCCGTCAGGCTCGAAGATCAAGCCGCGCACGAGCCCGCGTCCGCCTTGCGCGCTCGGCGACTCTTTGGCGTAAAGCAGCCAGTCGTCTGCTCGAAACGGGCGGTGAAACCACATCGCGTGGTCGAGGCTTGCAATCGTCAAACGCTGGTCGAACAATGGGCGCTCATACCGCGCCGTCACCGCATCGAGCAGTGGGTAATCGGAGGCATAGGCCAACGCGCACATATGCTGCACTGGATCATCGCGCAGCCTCGTCGCTGCCTTGATCCAGATATGAACGCGCCCGTCGGCAATTTTTTGACCGACATAACGGCCGATCTCGACCGGGCACAACTCGATCGCGTAATTATGGCGGATGAATTCTGTCGTTTCACAATATACTGGCTGCTTAGGCACCTCCTCTACCATCAGCGTTTCCGGCAGCGGCACGCATGGCATCTTGTCCTGATGGTCAAAGGCGCCCTCCTCCCCGGCATGGAACGAGACCATGATGGAGAAGATTGCGGTGCCATGCTGGATTGCGCTGACGCGGCGCGTCGAATAGCTCTTGCCCTCGCGCAGCCGTTCGACCTCGTAAACAATGGGCGCCTGCGGGTCCCCGGGCCGGATGAAGCAGCTGTGCAGCGAATTCGGCAGCCGACCCTCCACTGTGCGGCATGCCGCGGCCATAGCCTGCCCGATCACCTGGCCTCCAAACACCCGTTGCGCGTTGGTGTTCGGACTGACGCCACGAAATAGGTTCGGTTCGATCGGTTCCACGTCCAAAATAGCGGGCAGGTTGATCAGGCTTTGGGACATTGATGCGCTTTCGGTTTCTTACGGCGTCATCTCCGGCCATGGCACGGAGCCATAAACAGGACGCTTCGAGATTTCGGCGCGTTCTTTGGAACGGCATGATGCCAGCGCAAAGTAGCGGAACGGCACGCGACAGTGCTGCTGTTACCGATTTGGCTAACTCGAGACCTTCTCATTGTAACCCCAGAACTGCCAACATTTCCCAACGATCCAACTCCGCAGCAATCGGCATGCCAGAACACTGTGCATAGAGCAGACGCAGGTCCATTCACTTCGAGCCGCGCCAACGAAATACTTTGCCCTTAGCGTCGCGCTCCGAACAATACAGATTGTAAACCTCACAGCTGAGCAGACAACGATCGCGCGAAGGACAAGCGTCGCCTCTCGTGCCGAACGCTTTGGATGGAGGTCCTTTCAAAATTGCCGCACGGGTGACGCTTCGTATTAGATTCGGCTTGCTGGATTCTTGCGATTCTTGGATAAGCCCACAGCGGCTTCTGATCTCACAAGCGACTTTTGCCCCCTGCGTCTCCAAGGCAGCTCGGGAACGGAGCTTCGAATTCGATCGTTGTAATGAAACGCCCCTAGCTGGTCCAAGGTGAGCTGCTGCCCATCGGCGGCTATGTCGAGCGCTATCGCCTCCTCATCCGAGCCAAGTGTACGCGCTAGGGCTGGTGCCGGCCGCCGGGTTCGCATTGGCAACGGCTACGCAGCGCAGTCAGCGAGAATACAACTGCAACTACTCGCTAGGTGACGTTTCATACTCAACGCCGGTACGGCTCTTCTTTTGGCGGCGCTCACGCCGTTAGCACTGATCTCGAGCAGGACATTAACAGCACGCGCCTCGTAAGATATGACTAGTAGATAGGCCTTCACATCTCAGTTTCTGCGGCCTAGAGCGACCTCCCAAGCGTGGCCGGACTCGTTCAGGCAGACCATAGATTTTACACTTTCGGCACCTTTGCGGGATCGTTATTAGCGCGAGGCAACGCTGGCTACACAAGCACCGCCTTGCCCTAGCGGCAGAATTCGTGTCGCGCTGGTCTCCAAATGCTGCACGGGTGCCGCGCCAATTCGGTTGACATCTTCAACTAGACCAGGTCAGCCCAGCAGTGTCTGCCCGTTTTTGGCGACGGTAACTTGGCGCTCCCGAACATGAGCTTCGAACGAAATCGAATTTCCGTCCTGCCACAGATTGACAGTAATGATCTCACCCGGAAACACCGGGGCAGAAAAGCGGACGCGATGACGATGGAAGGCAGAGGGATCGTAGTCGGCATAAGTCTGCAACACGGCTCTGCAGGTCAGTCCATAGGTGCACATGCCATGGAGAACGGGCTTGGGAAAACCCGCTCGGCGCGCAAATTCCGGATCGCTGTGTAAGGGATTTCGATCACCTGATAAACGGTAGATCAGCGCTTGATCAGGCTGGGTCGGGATATCGATTGATCGGTCCGGCGCTCTGCGGGGTATTTGATGCGGCTTTGGCATTCCCTCCGATGGTCCGCCAAAGCCGCCGTCGCCCCTCGCAAACGTCGAAGAAACGATCGTGACCATCTTGTCGCACGCGCCGTCTCTAACGACGACTTCGTTCTGAACGATCGCGCCTTTCTCCCTTCCTTTGTCGTACACGCCGCGCACGCGCGCATCCGCAGTAACGCCGGCTGCGACGGGGATCGGTTTGTGAAATGTGATGTCGCGTTCACCGTCAAGGACCATGACGCGATTGAGGTCGATGAACCCGGGTCGGGCACCCCAGACGCAGACCGAAGCAAAAGTCGGAACAACCTTTAGCGGCTTGGGAGTTGCAAATGCCTCGTTGACAAACTGCAGTTCCTTTTCGTTCAGAGGATCGGAGCCCATGCCGATCCCAAGCGCGTAAAGCATCACCTCCCGATCGCTCCACGAATAGGGAGCGGCTTCGGTCTTGAGGTCGAGTATGGCGGGATAGTCGATCGGCATCGAGCAGCTCCTCGTTCTCGTTACCTTGGCGGCAGGCCCGCTTATAGAGCGGCAGTGGACGTCCACGCTCCATCAAATTTCGTGCTCGTCAAGTGCTGCCTCCTAGCCAACTCTCGTATTGATGGAGGCAACCAGCACTTCCATGCGCGGCACCATGCTGCCCTCCGAAGCTATTACCAAGCTGCGCGCTTTATGTCTGCGTTTTGCTCAGGACCGGCGACACACATGTCAGAGAGTAAGATCATCGCTCGTCTTTCCCTGCGAGAGTTAGCATACCATTCAGTGTGGCTGAACCTCACTAGCAACGGCCATGCCAGAACCGTCAACGCGTTAAGCGTCTGATCACGCATGTCCCCCCCGACACCCCCCATGTTCTAAACCTGACGGGGCTTGTGCCTGTCAGAAGCGGGACATCGCTTGGCGCCGCCAGGGCACAGCTTAAAGTCTCAGCAAACCCTTACACACTCCATAGCCTGCCGTTCCCTCGGCGCATTTTTCCAATTCCATGCACCAGATCGAGCTTAGCTGCCGACACTCAAAAGCTTGCACATGTGGCCTAGTACGGCGCTATATACTCACATTTCCTCCTTGGCGGCACGAAGCCGGCGACTGCTCGAATTGCACTGTCCGCCGATCGCATCATGATCCATGAAAGCTGTAAAAGGCGTTCTTCGTATTTGTCGTTTGATTGGCGATTAGCATGTTCATGCATGCTGGATTTTGTTGATCAAATCGGACAACTTGATCGCCGCCGGGATTCCATCATCCAGATTGACTCAAACCGAACTTACCTTAGACGCGGCAAGCGCCCGCGAATGACGAGCGCGGAAACTCGCAGACACGGGAAGTTGCGCCCACTCTACGCAAATCAGCTGAGCCGACAAACATATCTTGCAGCCAACCAAGGCACATGGACCAGACGGGGTACGGAAGCGGATGATGCTCACAAATTCTATCGACAAAGTCCCCTTCGCTCCCGGACGTCCTCATGATGTCGAGCCGGATCAGGTCGAGCCACTCCATTAGCGACCTCGTTGAACGGGCTCGCCGAGCCCATCGTCCGTGGCCTGCGGTTCGAACAGCCATCAATAGATGCCGCCCGCTCGAGTCAGGGAGCCGTGGTTGCCCTGCTCTACGATCTCACCGCGATCGAACACCAGAATGCGCTCGAAGTTGCGTACCGTCGATAGCCGGTGCGCAATCACGATCGAAGTGCGTCCCTTCATCAACCGCTCCATCGCCTGCTCGATCAGCCCCTCCGATTCCGAATCGAGGCTCGAGGTGGCCTCGTCTAGAATCAACACCGGCGCGTCCGCTAGGAACGCTCGCGCGAGCGCGACCCGCTGCCGCTCACCGCCCGACAGCTTTACACCGCGCTCGCCGACCAGCGTACCATACCCTTTCGGCAGCCGCAGGATGAAGTCATGCGCATTGGCGAGCCGCGCCGCCTGCTCGATCGCCGCCATGTCGGCCTCGGGGCCGGCCGTAGGCGATGTTCTCAGCCAGCGTGCTGGTGAAACAGGATCGGCTCCTGCTGCACAACCGCGATCTGGCTGCGCAGCGATTGCTGTGTCGCTTTGGCAATATCTTGGCCGTCGATCAGGATCCTGCCGCCGGAGAGGTCATAGAGCCGCTGCACCAACTTGATAACCGTGGTCTTGCCCGGACCGGAACGGCCGACAAGTCCAACTCGTTCGCCGGCGTGGATATCGACCGACAGGCCATCGTACAACGGCGCGCGGTGCCCCCATCAGGATCATCGAGCCTACGAGCACGGCGAGCGACGGCCATAATGCCATCAGAATGGTGGCATTGAGCAGGTCGAGCGCAGACATGCCACGCGTGATCTGGCGAACGGTTGAGCCGGCAAAGGAATTGGTGTGCCAATCGGTCGAGAAGCGCTGCACCCGCATGAAGGCTTCGCATGTTGCATCGGCGATCGTCTCCAGCGTGAGTGGCACAATCGCCTTCAGACCTACGTTAATGCGTCAACGAGGTAGCTTGAGTAAACCGGGCATCAGTAGGTCGGCGATCGATGCACCTAAGAAGCCGACTAGAACGATCGCGAGGCGGACAGGCTGCTTCAGGCAGTGCTGGAACACGAACGGTATGACCTCGCGGATTGCGGCGGGTAGCTTGTCAACGTGAACATTCATGGCGCGATCCGGCCGCACTGACAGCGCGAGCCGACTCCATCTGAATTGGCGCACGAAGGCGCAAGACACGACAGGGGAGTCATTGAAAACAACCGGTTGTTGGATGCTTTGGAAGAGCTGGACGACGGCCTCTATGAACGCCGGCGGTCAACGGCACTGCCGAAACTCCTGCGAGAACAGCGGGCGTAGGCGCACGATCGTCGAACAAGACATGATCAGGTAGACCCTCGCCGATTTGAGGAACGAGGCGCTGCTTACACATCGATCCCGCGCAACCTTCAAGACGGTAAGCGCGTGAGCGCGCCCACCTCAATGCTCCTCGGTAGGTGATGTCGCCGCCACAGCAGCTTCGTTTGTCGCAGATGTTGCTATCTTGCAAGAGCCAAGACGTATCGCTGACGTTGCGATCGATTGACGGACCGTAGTCACTGAAGGACTTACCGCCGTACTGGCCGCCGACGAGCACGCAATCTAATCCTTCGGTCCAGCTCCACAGTCCCCGCGGCATGTTCACTGCAGGCTCGAGATCCGCTGGATTGGCGGCACCACTTGCAACGAGCGCAATCGTTATGGCACGCCATAAACGAACTTCAGATCGCATCCTAACCTTCACTAGGTGCACATTACCGGCTTGCACACGGCGTCGAGCCACGCGCACCCGCCGCAAAATGGTCTGATCCTGTTAGGCCGTTTCCGACGCCCATTTCTGGCGAACGCTCGATTTGAGGTCGCGCAAGAGTTTTGTCTTGCCTTTGTTCTTGCGCACACAATGTCGCGCACGCAAACAGTTTGTGTCACGTCGGGACAAGCCGCGCGTTCCTTTCAGATAGGACGCTCTGTGCAAGCGCCGGATAATTCCAGCGGCAACAGATCTGCTCGGTCTGGCCATTGCCTCGTTCTTGCTCCAGCACTATGCAATGAGGTGTAGCCGAACTGCATTTTTGGCAGTCGGCTGCAGCACATGACGATGCAATTGACAGTTCGAATGTCTTCGCGACTCGAACAACTGCAACAGAGCATCAGTCGTCTTACGCGTACGCCCACGATGAAGGCCGCCTTGTTCTGAGAGGCGGATTGAGCACTCATAAGCACGTGTTTAAGAGCGAGCTTAAGAGCGATTGATGGGTCAGA
>NZ_JADPKQ010000457.1:0-10901 GCF_023074015.1 Bradyrhizobium sp. 142 | reverse complement strand
CGCTCTCTCAGAGGGGTCCCGTCCTTGCTGGGCTTTGCCTCCACCCGTGCATGAAAGATCAGGGTACCGGGCTGCGCGCCCGACCGGATACAAGGTGATGCGGTCCTGCCGCATTGTCATTCACGGCCCAGGCCTCGCATCACGTCACACCTGTTATCGTCATCGCGTGCGTTGCAGGGACGCCATTGTGGCGCCGAGCTCGTCGCGCTCAAGGCCGCTGCCGCGCCGTCTCCGGCGGTGGCCTACGGCCAGCCTTGACCGCTCCTCGCCGCGGCGCTCAAGACCGCCGCCATCAAACGACGCCCTCTTGACAACTCACTCCCCATACAAGGTGACCGGTCTGGTACACCAACATATCTACCACTCCGCCATCTTCTCCCCGTATCCAAGCCCTATTGTGCTACGTCTCCTCCGCGGTCTATGAGCTGCGGCAAAACCGCTACTTACGGAGACACCATGCCAGCCCCAGGCCAAAGCCCCGAGCGGAGCGCGAAGGCGCTGCTGCTTGAAGGCGTCAATGACAGCGCCGTCGACCTGTTCAGGAGCTCCGGTTTCACCAACGTCGAGCGGCTGACCAAGGCGCTGGACGGCGAGGCGCTGCGCCAGGCGCTGAAGGGGGTGTCGCTGCTCGGCATCCGCTCCCGCACCCAGATCACAGATGATGTACTCGCGGCCGCCGACCAGCTTCTCGCCGTCGGCTGCTTCAGCGTCGGCACCAACCAGGTCGATCTGCTGGCGGCGCGCAAACGCGGCATTCCCGTGTTCAACGCGCCGTTCTCCAACACCCGCAGCGTCGCCGAGCTCGTGATCGGCGAGATCGTGATGCTGCTGCGGCGAATCTTCCCGCGCTCGGTGTCGGCCCATGGCGGCGGCTGGGACAAGTCAGCGACCGGCAGCCGCGAGGTGCGCGGCCGCACCCTCGGCATCATCGGCTACGGCAATATCGGCTCGCAGCTCTCGACGCTGGCCGAGGCCATCGGCATGCGGGTGATCTATTTCGACCGCACCGACAAGCTCCGCCATGGCAACACCGAGCCAGTCGAGAAGCTCGACGAGCTTCTGGCGCAAAGCGACGTGGTCAGCCTGCACGTGCCGGAGACGCCGGAGACTGCCGGCATGATCGGCGAGAAGGAGTTGCGGGCGATGAAGCTGGGCTCGTTCCTGATCAACAACAGCCGTGGCACTGTGGTCGATCTCGACGCGCTTGCAGCCTGTTTGCGCGATGGGCACATCGCGGGCGCCGCCATCGACGTGTTTCCGGTCGAGCCCTCGTCGAATTCCGATCGCTTCAAGAGCCCGATGCAGGGCCTCGGCAACGTCATCCTCACCCCGCATATCGGCGGCTCGACTGAGGAGGCGCAGGAGCGGATCGGCGGCGAGGTGGCGCGCAAGCTGGTCGACTATTTCATCACCGGCTCGACCATGGGCGCGGTGAATTTCCCGGAGGTGCAGCTGCATCTGCGTCCCTCCGGCGCCCGCTTCAGCCACGTCCATCGCAACGTGCCGGGCATGCTGCGGCGGCTGAACGAGGTCTTCCTCCAGCGCGACATCAACATCGCCGCGCAATATCTGGAGACCGCCGGCGACCTCGGCTACGTCGTGCTCGACGCCGACCTCGGCGGCCAGGATTCGGCCGAGCTGCTTGCGCAGATCAGCGGCCTCGACGGCACCATCGGCGCGCGGCTGGTGTTCGAGCACTAGAGCGCTTGTTGACGGCCGGCAGGAGGTCGCATTCAATGTGGCTTCCAGTCGGATTGAACGAGAAACAGATAAAGTCGGGGGAAACGATGGCGCGTATGCGTGTGAAGCTGTGTGCTTTACTCCTGGGCTCGGCGGCTGTAGTGGCCGCAAATGCCGCATCGGCGGTGACCCTGGCGGAGGATGCAGACGCCGTCTGCAAGGGTCTCGGCGGCGGTGTCGATGCCGTAAAGATCGATTCCGCGGTGCTGCAAGCGCCGTCGCAATTGGCTGTTGCCGAGCGCGGGTCGACGCCGTCGGGACGCGTCATCCCGGCCAATCCCGCCTTCTGCAAGCTGCTCGGGCATATCGATCCGGTCGATCCCAAGGCGCCGCCGATCAGATTCCAGGTCAACCTTCCCGTCGAGTGGAACGGGCGTTCAGTGCAATATGGCGGCGGCGGCTTCAACGGCGTGCTGATCACGGGGCTAGCGCTACCGCCGGCCTATCCCTTCGACAAGCCGTCGCCGCTGGCGCGCGGCTTCGTCACCTACGGCACCGATTCCGGCCATGAGACCAGGCAAGGCGAACCGCCGCAGGTGTTTGCGCTCAACGACGAAGCCTTCGAGAATTTCGCCCACCGGGCCTACAAAAAGGTGCGCGATGCCGCCGTCACGCTGATGGAGCGCGCCTACGGCAAGAAACCCGAGAAGTTGTATTTCATGGGCTCGTCCGAAGGCGGCCGCGAAGGCCTGACCATGGCGCAGCGCTATCCCGACGATTTCGACGGCATTTTTGCCCGCGTGCCCGTGATCAACTGGGTCGGTTTGCAGCATGCCGGCACCCGCTCGGGTCTCGTGACCATGGGCGACGGCTGGATCAATCCGGCGCAGGTGAAGCTCGTCGGCGACGCCGTGCGGGCCGCTTGCGACAAGGCCGACGGCTCCGATGACGCGCTGGTGCAAAATCCCGTTGCCTGCAAGGCGGCGTTCAAGGCGGAGAGCTTGCGTTGCGCGAGCGGCAAGACGGACGACAAGACGGGCGATCAGTGCCTCACCGACGCGCAGATCAAGGCGATCGATACGCTGCACGCGACCTACAAATTCCCGTTCGCGCTCGCCAACGGCCTTGACGACTATCCGGGCTGGGGCGTCTCCGGCGAGGATACCCCGGCGGTTGGTCCGACCGGCGGCTGGGTCGCGTGGTGGCTCGGCACCGCGCCGCCGGCGCAGCCGCCCGCACCCAACAACGGCATCGCCTGGATCTACGGCGCCGGCGGCATTCAATATGTGTTCGCGCGCGATCCCAAGCTCGACGTCACCAGCTACAAGGTGGAGGAGCACAAGGCCAGGCTGCTCGAGGTCTCCAAGCTGATGGATTCGACCGACCCCGATCTCAGCCGCTTCCGCGCCCGCGGCGGCCGGCTGATCATGCTCGAGCACATGGCCGATTACGCGCAAAGTCCCTATGCCGGCATCCGCTATTTCGAGAGCGTCGAGCGCAAGCTCGGCAAGGCCGAGACGGTCGAGTTCGCGCGGCTCTACACCGCGCCGGGCGTCGACCATGTCGGCTCCGGCGCACCGGCCAATGTCGACATGCTGAGCGCGCTGGTCGATTGGGTCGAGAAGGGCAAGGCGCCCGGCGATCTCGAAGTCACCGAGCAGAAGGTCGAGGCGCCGTCATTCGCAGTGCTGCGCGCGCTGCCACTGTGCCGCTGGCCGGCCTGGCCGCATTACAAGGCGGGTGCGGTGACGGAGGCATCGAGTTTCGTTTGCGCGCCATGAGGTAAGTACGAAGGGAGACGATTGCGCTGGATTTCACCCCGCCGCCATAGCCTGTGCGCCACCCAGCAGCTGCGCATTGAGCCGGCCGCCGGAGAACAACATGTCGTCCAGCGCCTCGTCGATATCGGCGGAAACGATGGAGTTGCCGCCGTCGCGGGCGAGGCTCGCCTGCGCCAGCCGTCGGGCCGCCTCGGCGACAACCGCGTCTTTCAGCGGCAGTCCTTTGCCGTAGAGCCGGACCAGCTTGCCGCGGCCGGTCTCATCGGGGAGCGGCACCTCGATGGCCTGATCGATACGGCCGGGGCGCCCAGCGAGAGCACCTTCGAGGTCCTCCGGCCGGTTGGTGGTCAGGACGAACAGGATGTCTGCATCCTCCTTCAGCCCGTCCATCTCGTTGAGCAGCTTGTTCAACATGGATTCCTCACAGGGTCCCATGTCATCGCGGTCGCGGGCGATGAGATCGACGTCCTCGATCACCACCATCGATGGCTGGAGCAGCCGTGCCAGGCTCATATAGGCGCCGAGCAGGCCAATTTGCTCGGCGGTGATGATCAATGTCGTATGTCCAGGCAAATGTGTTGCGAGGTAGCGGATCGTATGGGTCTTTCCGGTGCCCGGTGGCCCGTACAACAAGATGCCTTTGCGCGTCGACTGGCCGAGTCGGCGCAATTGGTCCCGGATGTTGACGAAGGTCAGAACGTTGCGATCGAGCAGCCGCAGGGTCTGCTCCGGCAGGATCACCTCGTTCCGCGACACCGGCGGCAGCCGATGCACGGTGATGCCGCGCGAGCGACCGCGATAGTCGGCATCGAGCGACAGGATCTTGCCTCGATAGCTGCGCGCAGCTTGAACGGCCTGTTCGAGCTCCCCAAAACACTGCTGGACGAGGGCCGCGCCCGCGGTGCCCGACGGCACGAGGATCTCAATCCGAATTCCCGGTTCGCGGCTGTATTCACGGTGAGCAGCAACACCGCGTAACGAAGACCATCCTGCTCGCACAGCCACAGGCCGTTATCGAGACATTTGACCGGGCTCTTCTCGCCGACATCCATGTCGGAATATTGCAACGGTGCAATCGCGAGCGCATGGCGGCCTTCCCGGAGGAGCCGCGAAATCGACAGCGTTTCGTAGCGCTGTTCCTCGTTCAGCCCGAATAGCCGGTTTGCCTCGCTGAACAGCTGGTCGATTGCGTGCCTGCACGTCGACCCGCATATGCCCGGGAAACTGACGGATCGTGGTCACGAGCTTGCTGCGAGGGACGTTGGCAAAGTGCCAATCCAGCACGTCGCAGGCGTATTCGAACTCCTTCTTCGGCTCTTCCGGTGCGGTCATGCTGTCTGCTACACGAATGCAGTCGCTGCACAGCCAGACCGTACGGCTGCCGATTCGAACATCCGTCTGCCCCTCAGGCTTGCCGCAGAGTTCACAGGGAGTCCTGATCTCTTCTAGTCCGAAGTTTGCGTCTAGTGTGATCTTCAGGGGATGCTGGCCCAGCCAGATATATTGCTGGGCCGCCTTGAAAAGCGCCTCTGCGACGGATTGCGGGTAGGGACCGCAGGCGGCTTTCTCCTCGCGCTCGATCCGCGTGACCAGCGCGGCTGCTTCGCGCTCCGACTTGCCGAAAACCTGGCGGAGCAGCGAAATGACGAACTCGTCCGGTGTGTCTTCATCATTGTGAATCACGAGCTGAGCCGGCTCACGTTCGCCGCGCACATCATTCGTCATGAAATGACTCCACTGCAACCAGAGCTAGAATAGAACAAATAAGAAACACAAAAGAAAGCGCCCGTCAAGCGGGACGGCCGCCTCAAATCCCCGATCGGTTCGAATTCTAATGCGCTGGTCCGCCGGGCGCCTCCACGCGCCGCGTCGTCATAGCGTCACCCTCTTTGACAAGGCGATTCGTTCCGGCTATCTATTTCGCATGCGAAATAATTCGGCCGCCGCGAAGCATCATCGGCTGATCTACCTGCTGACCGTCGGGCAGCGGCGGTTGCAGCGCTGGATGGCGGCGCGGCCGGACAACGATGTGACACCAGCGCAGGCCGGGCTGTTGTTCATTCTCGGCAAGCAGGACGGCGTGCTGATGGGCGAGGCGGGCGCTGCGCTCGATCTCGGCCCCGCCGGGATTTCCGGCCTGGTCGATCGCACGGCGGCGGCAAAGCTGGTCGAGCGGCGGGCCGACCGCGACGACGGACGCGCCTGGCGCATCTGGCTGACGCCGAAGGGCCGTACCGCGCTGGCGCAGGCCAAAGCGGGAGCCGCTGAAGTCAACGCGGCGCTGACGCAAGGATTTACCAGCGCGGAGATCGATATCGTCGCGCGCTGGCTGACGAGCATTCAGGACAAATTTCCCAAGGACAAGTTTCCAAGGGATCCAGAAGAATAGCAGGAGCACACTCATGACCGAGCACGTCCGGACCGAGAATAATGCTGGAATTCTCACTCTCACGCTGGCACGTCCCGACAAGAAGAACGCGCTGACGGATGCGATGTATGGCAAGCTCGCCGATGCCATCGAATCCGCAGAATTCGATCCGTCCGTCCGCGTGATCCTGATCCGTGGCGAGGGCGACATGTTCACCGCCGGCAACGACGTCGGCGAGTTCGCCGCGGTCGCATCCGGCAAGTCTAAAGGCAGCCGCAACGTCGTGCGCTTCATCCAGTCGCTGGCGCGCTGCACCCGGCCGCTGGTTGCCGCCGTCCAGGGCCGCGCCGTCGGCGTCGGCACCACGATGCTGCTGCACTGCGACCTCGTGGTGCTCGCCGACAATGCGCAGCTGTCGACTCCCTTCGTCAGCCTCGCGCTGGTGCCGGAAGCCGCCTCCAGCCTGCTGATGCCGGCCCGCATCGGCCATGCCCGCGCCTACGAGATGTTCGCGCTGGGCGAGACCGTGCCGGCCAAGACCGCACTGGAATGGGGCCTCGCGAGCCGCGTGGTGCCGCTCGACAAGCTCGATGCCGAGGCGCTCGCGCTCGCCCAGCGTCTGGCCCGCCAGCCGGCCGGCGCGCTCATCGCCACCAAGCGGCTGATGCGCAATGGCGAGGCTTTGGTCGCGCAGATGCAGGCAGAAGGCGAGCAGTTCGCGCAGCGCCTGCGCACGGCCGAGGCGCGCGAGGCCTTCACGGCGTTTGCCGAGCGCCGCCTGCCGGATTTCACGAAGGTCGCTTAACCGGCCCTGCGAGGCGCGGCAGGCCGGAAAGCAAGTATTTTACTACAACCTTAACGAAACATTGGCAGGTGGCGATGCAGGGTCGCTCGTGAAGAGTAGGTCCCCGATCCATGGCAATGTTTAAGAAATCGGTAAGCTCGCTTCTCCTGACGCTGATGGCCTTGCTGGCCGCCGGCGCGCTGGCCAGCACGGCGATCCAGATGGTCGGGGCCTTCGGCCGCCATCGCGACAGTCTCGAGACCGAGCGGCTTGCCGCCGCCGACAAGGCGATCTTCCATGGCGTGCTGTCGCTGCGCAACAATCGCGGCGATGCCCAGAGCGCGTTGCTGGGCGAGGATGATCCGCACGCCAAGCTCGGCGCCGCCGAGAAGGCCGAGCAGACCGGCTATGAGGCCATCGTCGCGGCGGTCTCGACGGTGGAGTTTGCGCGCCGCGACGAGCTCGCAAACACGCTGAAGCAGCGCTGGAGCGAAGCCGCGCCGAAGTTTCAGCTGTTCTACGATGAAGCCAAGCAGCCTCGTGCCGAGCGCAAGATGGAGCGAACCGCGGCCTGGTACGATGCGGTCACCAAGGTGATCGATACCGCGAATCTGGCATCCACCGCGGTATCGAACCGCGCCTGGATGGATGATCCCTTCATCGCCCGCATGATCCAGGTCCGCCGTCTCGCCTGGCAGGTGCGCGACCGCTATGGCATCCAGTGCTCGACCTTGCGTCCGCATGTCAATGCCAGCAAGCCGCTCGACGAGACCCAGAAGCAGACCCTCGCAAGCTGGAACGGCTCCATCGCCTCCGGCTGGACCGGGATGGACGAACTGCTGGCCGCGCCCGACGTGACCGCGGAGATGGTTAGTGCCGCGAAGGACGCGCGAGCCAAGACCGACGGTGTGCTCAAGCAGATCGGCGAGCTTACTAAGAACTTCGACGGCAGCGGCCGTCCCGCGATGCCCGCCTCGGAGTGGAACGCGCTGTGCCAGTCGCCCTTCGCGTTCATCGTTGCGGTCGCGAACAAAGCGCTGGACCAGTCGATCGCGCGTGCCGAGACCGTTCAGGCGAAGGCGCTCACCAACCTCGTGGTGCAGTCGCTCGCGTTCCTGCTCGCTCTCGCCGTGACCCTGGCCGGTGTGTATGTGATACGCAATCGCCTCATGCGCCCGGTGCGCGCCATCCTGGACGCTATCGCGCGGATCGGCGGACGCGACTATGCGACACCCGTGCCGCAATCCAGGCATCCCGACGAGTTCGGCACCATGGCGGCCGCGCTCGAAAGCCTGCGCGAGAGCGCGGCGACCGCCGAGCGCCTGGGCCTCGAACGTGAATCGCAGCAGGCCCTGCAGCTCGCCCGCTCCGGCACCGTCGATGCCGCGTGCCGCAGTTTCGACGACACCGTGCAGGCCGTCATCCACAGCGTGGCGGCGTCGGCGAGGGAGCTCGATGCGACGGCGGCCGATGTGCGCTCACTGGTCACAAAATCGAGCAGCCAGACCGCGGCGGTCTCCTCCTCTGCCGAGCAGGCCACCAACAATCTTGAGACCATCGCGGCCGCGACCGAGGAACTCTCCGCGTCGGTCGGCGAGATTTCCGCGCAGGTGCAGGCCAGTGCGCGCGGGGCGCGTGAAGCCGTGGTGCAGGCCGAGCAGACCAATGCGACGGTCGAGATCCTCGACCAGACGGCGAGCCGAATCGGCGAGGTCGTGAAGATGATCAATGCCATCGCCGGTCAGACCAATCTCCTGGCGCTGAACGCCACCATCGAAGCCGCTCGCGCCGGCGAAGCGGGTCGCGGCTTTGCCGTGGTCGCCGGTGAGGTCAAGAACCTCGCGGCGCAGACGGCAAACGCAACGGAAGAGATCTCGCGCCAGGTGGAGGAGATCCAAGGCGCGACCGGCCAGGCCGTCGCCGCCATCCGCGCGATCGGCGGCGCCATCGGCGGCATCGACGAGAAGATGACGGCGATTGCGGCAGCCGTCGAGGAGCAGCGCGCCGCTACCACCGAGATATCGCGCAACTTCCAGCAGGCCGCGCAGGGAACCCGCGAGGTCACCGACACCATCGGCAGCGTCGCCAAGCTCAATCAGGAGACCGGCAACGCCGGCACGGTGCTGTCGGAGTCCGTGAAGAAGATGTCGACCGACGCCGACCGTCTCCGCGTCGCGGTCGAAGGCTTCCTTGGTGCGGTGAAAACCGCATAGTATCGACATTCCTCCGTTCCAGCGGCGCGCGGATCGGCATTGCAGCCGGTCCGCGCGCCGGGTACATCTGTCGCGCCGCGCAAGCTAGCGGCAGACGTAAGGGAACATCAGGGATGGAGAGTTCGATGCCGGTCACACAAACCAAGGCCCAGCGCCCCTATCGCGGCGTGTTCCCGGTCGCGCCCACCATCTTCGACGAGCGCGGCGAGCTCGATCTCGACGGCCAGCGCCGCTGCATCGATTTCATGATCGATGCCGGCTCGCACGGCCTCTGCATTCTCGCGAATTTTTCCGAGCAGTTCGTGCTGACCGACGCCGAGCGCGACACCGTGATGCATGCGGTGCTGGAGCATGTCGCGGGGCGGCTGCCCGTCATCGTCACCACCACCCATTTCAGCTCCGCCGTCTGCGCCGCGCGCAGCAAGCAAGCGGAAGCTGCCGGTGCCGCCATGGTGATGGTGATGCCGCCCTATCACGGCGCAACCTTCCGGGTGCCTGAGAAAGGCATCGTCGAGTTCTTCCGCGTGCTCTCGGGCGCGATCAACATCCCCATCATGATCCAGGATGCGCCGGTGGCCGGCACGCCGCTGTCGGTCGAGCTGCTGGCGCGATTGTCGCGCGAATTCTCCAACATCCGCTATTTCAAGATCGAGGTGCCCGGCGCAGCCGCAAAGCTCCGCAGCCTGATCGAAGCCGGTGGCAAGGACATCGAAGGGCCCTGGGACGGCGAGGAGGCGATCACGCTGCTGGCCGATCTCGATGCCGGCGCGACCGGCGCGATGACCGGCGGCGGCTATCCCGACGGCATCCGTCAGATTATCGATCCCTATTTCGCCGGCAAGCGCGAGCAGGCGAAAGCCGCCTATGAACGCTGGCTGCCGCTGATCAACTACGAGAACCGCCAATGCGGCCTGATCGCGTGCAAGGCCATGATGCAGGCCGGCGGCATCATCAAATCGGACGCCCTACGCCATCCGCTGCAGCCGCTGCATCCGGCAACGCGGGCAGGGCTGCTGGAGCTCGCGAAGGAACGCGATGCGTTGGCGTTGCGCTGGGGGAAGTAACCTCCGCCATCGTCCCGGACAAGTGCGCCCCAAGCGCGCGCAGATCCGGGACCCATAACCACAGGGAGAAGTTTGGCGAAGACTCGGAGTTGGCAGCCCGCTCCATAACCCCTCCCTGGGTTAGGGGCGACGCCGAATGCGAGTGCGCGCCCTAGCATTACAGTTGCTTTGTTTGCAGACTTCTGAATCCATGGGCAACCATGATTCGAATGTCGTGGGCGCGGGCCGCGTCGGTTGAGGAGACGCTTGCGTTGTGGGCGGCGTCGCTTCGAGAGATCAAGCAGCGGATACGTCCGTTGTTCACGCAAGAGCGTGTTGCGACGAATGCAGGCCTGTTCCTGGAAGGTCTGCTCGGAGATGAGCAGCGCAAGACCGGTTGGATGCGCGCGGAGGCGGCTGGCGATCCCGGCCCATGGCGGCAGCAGGCGATCCTGGGTCGCGGGGATTGGGACGCTGATGCCCTGCGCGATATCGTGCGCGACTATGTCATCGAGCATTTGGCGGATGACGATGCGGTGCTGGTGATCGACGAGACCGGCTTTCTCAAGCAGGGTAAGGCCTCGTGCGGAGTGGCGCGGCAATACACTGGTTCGGCAGGGAAGATTACGAACTGCCAGATCGGCGTCTTCGCTACCTACGTTTCGCGTCATGGTCATGCGTTCATCGATCGCGCGTTGTATCTTCCGAAGGAATGGACCGACGATCCAGATCGTCTGGAAGCCGCCTACGTGCCTGCCGATGTCGGCTTTGCGACCAAACCAAAGCTTGCGACGAGAATGATCGCACGTGCGATAGCCGCGTCTGTACCATTCAAGTGGGTTGCCGGTGATACGGTCTACGGTGTTGGCGACATCGAACAGCAACTACGGCGGGCAGGCAAAGGCTACGTGCTTGGGGTCAGCAGCGCTCATGTGTTTCGATCCTGGGGCAAGCGACCGCCGGTCGCCGGTACGGCCGCGGACCTCGCCCGGACGCGGCGCCCGTCCGACTGGAAGCGCCTGTCGGCGGGAG
>NZ_JADPKQ010000261.1:0-11020 GCF_023074015.1 Bradyrhizobium sp. 142 | reverse complement strand
CCCGGCGAGCCGCAGGTCCTTCGGCAACCGGCCCTGCAGCGTGCCGAACATTCGCTCGGAGCGCCCGCGCGCCTGCGGCGAATACGCTGCGATATGCTCAATCCCGAGATGCGATAAGGCCCGTCCCACCTGGGTTTGTTGCGTCTTCGAGACCTTCTCGCCAGCCTTCGGGGTGTAGAAATAATGGCTGCCGCGATCGGTGTAGAGCGCGCAGAACAGGCCATGCTCGCCGATCACCTCGCCCAAGGCCTGGAACGTCGATGCCGTCCCTTCTTCCTCGACCAGCAGCATCGAGTAGATCTCGCTCGTCGCATCGTCCAGCGTGACGATCAGGTCCATCGCCGGCAGACCTTCGATCCAGGGATGGCGCGATCCGTCCTGGTGCAGCAGCATCCCCGGAAGCGGCCGGCGTGGACGCTTCTTGCGGTGCGCCGAACGCTTCGGCGCCTTCCGCACCAAACCCGCCGCATGCAAGGCCAGCTTCGTCACCGTGTAGCCAAGCACATAGCCATGCCGCTTTTGCAGCTGTTCATGGAAGTGCTTCACCGTGAAATCCGCGTACTTGTCCCGGAACAGCCCGAGCATCCGCTCCAGTTCTTCCTCCGGCGCCCGTCGCGGCGATCGTCGGCCCATACGCAGGTCGACCAGCCCGTCGTCGCCCTCCGCTTCAAAGCGTTCCGCCCAGCGTTGAAATGTCCGCACGTTGATCCCGAGAAGCTCGGAGGCCGCAGCCTGCGTCAGCTCTTTCGCCTCCGTCCGATCCAATAAACTCGAAAACCGCATCCGTCGTACACCCTCGTGAATGGATGCCGTGCCCATCGTGCCCCCTTTGTTCCAGGGCACCAAAAACACGACACTTCACGAGCTACAAACAGGCGACAGATCACGCGCTACGGACACCGCACGCTGTCCCCCATTGCGGAGCAGCGCTCCAGCCGCTAGCCTTCCCGAAAAATGGGGAGGTCCAAGGAATGCGCTGCGGTTTTTTGATTGTTGGATTGCTGCTGGTGGCCGCACCGGCCCAAGCCGCCGAGCGGCGGTCGACCTATGTAACGATGGTCTTGCAGGCCTTCGCCGCCAAGGTCGAATGTCCCAACACCGACGTCATCTATCAGGATCTGGTCCAGAAGGCGCAGCAGATGCAGCTGCCTGACGGCACCACCGAGAAGGTGCGCAAGGCCATCGCCTGGATGCACACCGGTGGCAAGATGGGCGAGAAGCAGGACGATGACCTGATGGCTGAGGTCGCGGTGGCAACGCAGGCGACCGATCTCGACCAGCGCCGTCTCGGCATGCCCACCTGGTGCGAAACCCAGAAGACAAACCTTGCCGGCCTGATCCGCAGCAAGGGCGGCTAGCCGGCTTTTCGGGGCGCTAAGCAAGCCGCGGCGAACCCGCGGCAATGGCTAATTATCGTCACAATCCTCGACAGCATGCGGGCCTTCTCGAACTCGAACGAGGGAGCCCCATGCGGATAATCAATGTCGTTTTCGCCGGTGCACTCGCGGCCGCCGCGATGCTGACTGCGCCTGCGCAGGCGAGGAATTCCGACGCCCAGAACGGCGAGGACAAAGCCAGCTCGTCATCCTGCAGCGCGATCCTGGGCGCAGCTTCCTTGCAAGGAAACAGGTGAGCGAAACCAATCGCAAACGCAGCATCGACCGCCGGCGCACGGAACGGATCGCGACGAGCGCTAGAAATACGCTTCCGCTTCGGGCGTGTCAGCTCTGGTGCGGTCCGCGGATGATCTTCATGGCGTCCGCGATATGACGCCACTCTTTGGCCTCCTCGGCCTCGCCGCGGCCTTCACAGGCCTGCGCCTGTTCGGCGACCTTCGCAATCGCAGCGAAACCATGCCGTTCGAGCATCTGCCGTGCAACGGTGTGGACCTGGACCTCGGACATCATGGGCGCTCTCCCATTTGGCGGAAACCGCGATGCATCGCTTTACAGTCCCAATCGCTTGACTGCTCCAAGAGCCGTTACAACCATCTTGCCGCAGCTCCGGTTCCCTCTGCTGCCGATCACATCGGCCGATATCGCGCGTGGCTTGAAGCCTGGTTCATACGACAAAGGCGGCCCGCAGTTGCCAGCGGACCGCCTTCTCACCCACCCCAAATCGGACGTTCTTGGCCGGGTCCCTAAGCGACTGCCACGCGCTTGCGCTCGAAGTCGTTGGGCACCTCGATGTCGACCTCGAGGGTCGACACCTCGTCGCCGCGATCGAGCCGCACGATCACCTTGGTCGGATCCAGCGTGACATGCCTGGAGACAACGGCGAGAATTTCCTCGCGCAGCACACCGAGCAGATCGGGTTGGCCGCGCTGTCCACGCTCATGCGCAAGCAGAATCTGCAACCGTTCGCGTGCGACGGGTGCAGAGGCCTTGTTGCCGCGGAGAAGCCGAAGCAGACCCATGCTCATGCAGCCCTCCTTCGCAGCAGACGATCCATGAAACCCTTGCGTTCGGACGGCACCTGCATCGGTACGGTGTCGCCGCACAGCCGCCGCGCCGCATCGATATAGGCCCGTGCAGGCGCGCCGTCCGCGTTCGACAGCGTCACCGGCGTGCCGACATTGGAGGCCTTCAACACGTCCTGGCTCTCGGGGATGATGCCGAGCAACGGCGTTGCGAGGATTTCGAGGATGTCGTCGATGGTCAGCATCTCGCCGCGCGCGGCGCGCGAGGGATCGAAGCGGGTGATGAGAATGTGCTTCTCGACGCGCTCACCCTTCTCGGCCCGCACCGTCTTGGAATCGAGCATGCCGATGATGCGGTCGGAATCGCGCACCGAGGAGACCTCCGGATTGGTGACGATCACGGCTTCGTCCGCAAAGCGCATTGCCATCGAGGCGCCGCGCTCGATACCGGCCGGGCTGTCGCAGATCACCCAGTCGAAGCGGCCGCGCAGGTCCTCGATGACCTTGCCGACGCCCTCCTCCGTCAGCGCGTCCTTGTCACGGGTTTGGGAGGCCGGCAGCAGCCAGAGATTCTCGAGCCGCTTGTCGCGGATCAGCGCCTGCGGCAGTTTTGCGACGCCCTGTACCACGTTGATGAGATCGAACACGACGCGGCGCTCGGCGCCCATCACGAGGTCGAGGTTGCGCAGGCCGACGTCGAAATCGACGACGACGACCTTGTCGCCGCGTTGCGCGAGCGCGGCTCCCAGCGCGGCGGTCGTCGTGGTCTTTCCGACGCCGCCTTTGCCTGATGTTACGACCAGAACCTTGGCCATCGAAATATCCTCCTTAGCTGGTCAGTTCAGCGCTGTAATTCGCATGGTGTTGCCCTGGAGCCAGGCCTGGGCAGGCCGGCCACGCAAGGCGTCGTCGATATCGTCGGCAGTCTGATAAAATCCATCGATTGCAAGCAGTTCGGCCTCGATCTTCTGACAATAGATGCGGGCGCTCGCGTGCCCGTTGACCCCCGCCATGGCGCGGCCGCGCAACGCGCCGTAGACGTGGATGGAACCACCGGCGACGACTTCGGCGCCGGAACCGACCGATCCGAGAATGGTGACGTCGCCTTCCGGGAAGATGATGGTCTGGCCGGAGCGCACGGGGCTTTCGAGCAGCAACGAGGTCGGCTTGGCACCAGTCTTCGTCTCGGCCTTCTTGGGCGCGCTCGGCTCGACGACGCAGCTCCGCCCGCCCGAGAGCAGCGGCGGCATCGCCGCCGTCAGCCGCTCCACCTCCACCCCCTCGATGCCGAGCACGCGGATGTTGCGGTCCTGGAGACTGGCGAGCAGATGGCTGATGCCAGATTGGCTGAGATCGACCGAGGACAGGTCGATCACCACCGGGCGGCCGGCAAAGAATCCCGGCGAGCGCGCGATCGTGGCGTCGATCTCCTGGAGCCAGTCCTGGACCGGGACTGTCGGGACGAACACGAAGGCCACGTAGGAGCGCCCGCGTAGGCGCACCAATTGACGTTGAGGTCTCGCTGCTGCCTCCATGGCCTGCCGACTCGTCCTTGTTATTCAATGGTTAACGATGCGGCGAATATGGTTAACGGCCGGTTAATTTCTCTGTGGGGTTACGTGGATAGGGAGGGCGCTCTCGCCGGGACAGCATTTCGGACAACGCGGGGCACAACTGCCCCCAACACCGTCGTTGCGAGCGCAGCGAAGCAATCCAGACTGCCTCCGCCGCAAGATTCTGGATTGCTTCGCTACGCTCGCAATGACGGAGGATGGGGCGACTACCGGGCCCCCTACTTCTTCACCTTGCTCGCATCCATCTTGATAACGGGATCGAGCATCTTCGTCGTGAAGGCAGCGGTAACATCGAACGGCTTTTCCATGCCGAGATAGGTCTGCACCAGGTCGTAGTCCTTCTTCATCCGATCACCGTCGATCCAGCCGAGCGACTTCGTCGTCGTGAACTCGTCGGTCATCAGCAACTTGATGCGCTCCCACTGGCGCTCCTGGTTCTGCTTGTCGAGGCCGGAGACCTGGTCGAGCAGCGCTTTGAGGCATGGCGCGGCGTCGGCGACGCAGGCCGCGAAGGCCTTCTGCGAGATGCGGACGAACTCCTCGACGAGCTTCGGGTTCTTCTGGAGATAGGCGCCGTTGACGATCAGCGAGTTGCCGTAGGGATTGAGCCCGATGTCCTTCCAGTTGACGTAGCCGAGATCGGCGCCGAACTCGATCGCCTTCAGATCGTGCTCGTTGTAGAAATCGCTGATGATATCGACGGTATGGCTCTTCAGCGCCGCGATCTTCGCGGTCGGGCCGATATTGACGAAGCTGACGGCGTCGGGCGCCAGCCCCGCGGCCTTGGCGAAGGCCGGCCACATCACGCGCGAGGCATCGCCGGGAGGATTTCCGATCTTGTGGCCGGCGAAATCCTTCACCCCGTTCACGCCGTAGCTCTTCAGCCAGTAGAAGGTCTGGCCGGTGTTGGCGTAGATGCTCATCACGGCAACGTCGTCGGCGCCCTTGCTCTTCGCGACCAGCATGGTGGCGAGATCGGCGATGCCGAAGGGCGAGCCGCCGGATCCGACCTTGGCGGCGGAGACACCGGAGCCCTTGCCGACCTCGATAGTCAGGTCGATCCCCGCCTTCTCGTACCAGCCTTGGGACTTGGCGTAATAGAACGGCGAATGGTCGGCCGTCGGCGTCCAGTTCAGGATCAGATTGACCGCCTCGCCGGCGCCCGCGGGCAGAGCGAGCATCAGGCCTAAGCTCAGGGTCAAGAACAGCGACGAGCCCGCCGCCTGCAAACGCTTCATCGCATCTCTCCTCGTTGCCGCGACCCGGCTTGTCGCTCTCCCCATGTGAGGCTACCAATGCAACAAGCCCCTTCCCTAATTGTCAACTGTTTGGTTGGAAATGCCCGCAAAACGATCTGGCGACACCGTGCCGCAGCGGCGCGACCCCGTCGCCACCCGCCGGAAACTGCTCACAGCGGCGCGCCTGGAGTTCGCCCGGCATGGTCTTGCAGGTGCTCGCGTCGACGAGATCGCCGAGCGCGCTGGCGTCAACAAGCAGCTGGTCTATCACCATTTCGGCGACAAGGATGCGCTCTACCTCGCCGTGCTCGAATGGGTCTATGAGGACATCCGCGAGCAGGAGCGCAGGCTCAATCTCGAAGGCCTGGCGCCGGACAAGGCGATCCGCAAGCTGATCGAAGCCTCGTTCGACCATCTGGCCGAAAACCCTGATTTCATCGTGCTTTTGAACGACGAGAACCGCGGCGGCGCACGCCACGTCCGCGGCTCGACGCGGCTGGAAGCGATGCATTCGCCGCTGGTGAAAAGCGTCTCCCACATCCTGCAGGAGGGCGTGCGCAGCGGCGTTTTCCGCAAGGGAATCGATGCCGTTCAGCTCTATATCTCCATTGCGGGGCTGAGCTATTTCTTCTTCTCCAACACCCCGACACTGTCGGCGATCTTCGGCAAAGACTTGTCGAGCCGCGCCCAGCGGCGGGCCCGCCGCCGGCACGTCGTCGACCTCGTGCTCCAGTCGCTCCGGCCATAATCAACCAACTGGTTGAAACTTTCCTCGAGGGCGGCTAGGCTGCTGGTCGTGGCAGAGAGGCCACAGCAACAGGGAGCAACCGGTGGAAGGTGACGGAGCACGCACCGCGCGCAGCTTTGCGATCATCCTGGTCGCGCACCTTGCCGTGCTCGTCCTATGGCAGGTATCGGTCGACGCCTTTCACGTACCGAGATTCATCCTGCCCTCGCCCCTCGCCACCCTGCAGACGCTGGGAACCGCGAGCTATTCCTGGGGCGCAAACACGTTGATTACCGCGATCGAGATCCTCGGCGGCTTCGCGCTCGGCGCCGTCGTCGGCGTGTCGCTGGCCGTGATCTTCAGCTGGGCGCCGCTGCTCAGCCTGGTCCTGCTGCCGCTGTTCGTCACGGCGAATATGATCCCGAAGGTGGCGCTCGGTCCGCTCCTGATCGTCTGGTTTTCCTACGGCATCGTGCCCAACATCCTGATCGCGTTCAGCATCTGCTTCTTCCCGATCCTGCTCACCACCGCGCGAGGCCTGCGCGAGGTCGAGCCCGACCTGCTCGATCTCGTCAAATCGCTGCGCGGCTCGCGCTGGACGCTGTTCCGCAAGATCCAGCTGCCGGGGTCGCTGCCTTACGTGTTCTCCGGCATGAAGGTCGGCGCTATCCTCGCGGTCGCCGGCGCCATCGTCGGAGAGTTCATCGCCTCCGAGCGCGGGCTCGGCTACCTCATGATCCAGGTGCAGTCGTCGCTCGACACGCCCGCGATGGTGATGGCCGTGGTGCTGCTGACGCTGCTCGGGGTCGCTCTCTACGGCCTGGTCCTCGCCCTCGAACGGATGTTCGTGGTCGGCGACGCCAGACAAACGTGAAACGGCAGACTTAGCAGACCAAGGACCGACCGATGCTCCTCACCCGCCAGACGCTGCCGAACACGATCCCGGACATCACTGCGCTCGACGATCTCCTGTGCCGGCCGACCCAGACGCTGATCGACGATCTCAAAAAGGTCGAGGGCGACATCATGATCCTTGGCGTCGCCGGCAAGATGGGCCCGACGCTGGCCGGGCTTGCAAAAGCCGCCGCGCCCAATCGCCGCGTCATCGGCGTCGCCCGGTTCAGTGACGCAAGCGTCAAGGACTGGCTACACGCGCGCGGGGTCGAGACCATCAATTGCGATCTGATGGACGAAAGTGCGATTCAATCGCTGCCAAAAGCGCCCAACATCATCTTCATGGCCGGGCGAAAATTCGGCGCCGAGGGCGATCTGTCGCTGACTTGGGCGATGAACGCCCATGTCCCGGCGCTGGTTGCGCAGGCCTTCCCGTCCTCGCGCATCGTGGCGTTCTCGACCGGCTGCATCTATCCCTTCGTGCCCGTCGACGGCAAAGGCTCGAGCGAGGAGATGGCGCCGAACCCGCCCGGCGAATACGCCCAGTCCTGCGTCGGCCGCGAGCGCATGTTCGAATATTTTTCGCGCAAATTCGCGACGCCGGGGCGGCTGTTCAGGCTCAACTATGCGATCGACATGCGCTATGGCGTGCTGCACGATATCGCGACCAAGGTGCTGACGGGCACGCCGATCGACGTCAGCCTTGGCCACGTCAATTTCATCTGGCAGGGTGACGCGTCATCCCAGGCGCTGCGCTGTCTTGCCCATTGCACGACGCCGACCTCGCCAATCAATGTCAGCGGCCATGAGATCGTTGCGGTGCGCGATCTCGCCGCAAAGTTCGGCGCAAGGTTCGACCGCGCGCCGGTGCTGGTCGGCAGGGAGGAGCCGACGGCGTGGCTGACCGACACGTCACGGGCGGTCGCGCTGTTCGGTCTGCCGGTCGTCGATACCGAGCAGCTGATCGCCTGGACCGCGGATTGGGTGTCCCGTGCGATGCCGAGCCTCGGCAAGCCGACCAAATACGAGGTGCGCGATGGACGCTACTGACGGTCCGCGCATCGTCCAGCTCGGCCTCGGTGACGCAGCGGCAGGGCTCGTGCTGTCGACGGAGGCGCACTGGAACCAGAGCGAAGAGGACTGGCGCTTCTTCCTGCGTGAGGGTGTCGTGTTCGGCATCCACGACGGATCGCGATTGGTCGCCACGGCCGCGCTGCTGCCTTACTCCGGCAACAACGCTTGGATCAGCATGGTGCTGGTGACCGCAAGCCATCGTCGCCGCGGTCTCGCGACATGCCTGGTCCACGCCTGCCTGGAGACGGCACGCAAGCGCGGGCTGACGAGCTGGCTCGACGCGACGCCGGCCGGTGCTGCCGTCTACGCCCCGCTCGGATTCACACCAACGCTGCAATTGCGACGGCTGCGGCTCAAGACATCCGGCAGAGCGCCGGCACTTTCGGCGGAGCCGCTTGACGCACTTTGCGCGCGCGACCGGCGGGCCACAGGCTTCGATCGGACCGCGCTCCTCTCCGCCTTCGCACAGCGCCCCGGCTCGCGCATCGTCTCGACGAACGGAGCCATTGCGCTGATCCGCGACGGCAGAACCGCGCGCCACATCGGCCCGTTGTTTGCGAATGACGCGATCGGCGCCCTGGCTTTGGTCGATGCGATCACGCAGTCGGAGAACGGCCCGATCCTGCTTGACGCCGTCGCCTCGCACGATGCGTTCCTGGCGGGATTGACCACTGCCGGCTGGACCGTCGAACGGCCGTTCCAGCGCATGCGGTGCGGCCTCGTCACTGCCGCGAGCGCGGAATTGCCATTCGCCGTCGCCGGCCCTGAATTCGGATAGGACATCATGCACCACAGTCAGATCAACAGCGAAATCCGCAAGCTGATCGCCGACGGCACCGTCCTGCCGGCCCATCCCCTCGCGCTCACGGCCGCGCGCACGCTCGACAAGAAGTACCAGCGCGCGCTGACGCGCTATTATATCGACGCAGGCTCCGGCGGCCTTGCGGTCGGCGTGCACACGACGCAGTTCGCGATCCGCGACGTCGGCCTCTACCGTCCCGTGCTCGAGCTCGCCGCCGAGACCGCCGCGAGCTGGACCAGGCGACCACTGGCGATGGTTGCAGGGCTCGCAGGACCAACCGGCCAGGCTGTCGCCGAGGCCCGCACCGCGCGCGACATCGGCTATCACGCGGGACTGCTCAGCCTCGCCGCGATGAAGAATGCCTCTGAGGACGAGATCATCGCGCATTGCACGGCGATTGCCGCCGAGATTTCGCTGATCGGCTTCTATCTCCAGCCGGCCGTCGGCGGCGTCATCCTGTCGAGCCGGTTCTGGCAGCGTTTTGCCTCGATCGACAATGTCATCGCGATCAAGATCGCGCCGTTCAACCGCTACCGCACGCTCGACGTGCTGCGCGGCGTTGCGGCGGCCGGCGCGCTCGACCGCGTCGCGCTCTACACCGGCAATGACGATCACATCCTGCTCGACCTCACGCTGCCGTTCGACCTGCGCGACAACGGCGTCACCACGCGCACCTATTTCAAGGGCGGACTGCTCGGCCACTGGTCGGTGTGGACCGCGAGCGCCATCAAGCAGTTCGAGCGCTGCAAGGCGGCACGGCACAAGGACAGCGTGCCGGCCGACCTGCTCGCGCTCGATGCCCGCGTCACCGACTGCAACAGTGCATTCTTCGACGTCGGCAACAATTTCCACGGCTGCATCGCCGGCTGCCACGAGGTGCTGCGGCGTCAGGGGCTGATGCAGGGCCTGTGGTGCCTTGATCCGGACGAAGGCCTGAGCCCGGGCCAGAAAGACGAGATCGATCGCGTCTGCCGCGAGCATGCCGATCTCAGCGACGACGCTTTCGTAGCGGCCAACCTGGACAAATGGTTGGCATGACAGCGGAGCCCTTCATCAGCCTGCGCGGCGTCCGCAAGGTCTATCGCTCCGGCCGCGCAGAATTTCTTGCGGTGTCCGACGTCACCATGGACGTGCAGGAGGGTGAGCTGGTGTCGCTGGTCGGTCCGTCCGGCTGCGGCAAGACCACCGTGATGAAGATACTGGCCGGCCTGCATGGCGCTGACGGCGGCACCGTGACAATCGGCAACGCCAACAGCCCGTTCGATCCAACCCGGGACATCGGCATGGTGTTCCAGCAGGCACTGCTGCTGAAGTGGCGGACGGTCCTGGACAACGTGCTGCTGCCGGCCGAGATCGTCGGCCTGCCAATCAAGGCCGCGCGCGAGCGGGCGCGCGACCTGATCAACCTGGTCGGGCTTTCCGGAAATGAACAAAAATACCCGCAGCAGCTCTCCGGCGGCATGCAGCAGCGCACCGCGATCGCGCGCGCCTTCATCCACGATCCCAAGCTGATCCTGATGGACGAGCCGTTCGGCGCGCTGGACGCGCTGACACGCGAGCAGATGAATCTGGAGATGCTGCGGATCTGGCGCGAGAGCGGCAAGACCATCGTCTTCGTCACGCATTCGATCCAGGAAGCCGTCTTCCTGTCCTCGCACTGCGCTGTATTGACGGCGGGACCAGCGAGGATGGCCGATTATTTCGCCATCGACCTGCCCTTCCCGCGTGCGCTTCCGCTCAAGACGACGGACGCCTTCGGCGCCTATGCGCGGCGCATCTATGAGAAGCTGGGCCTCGGCGCGGCGTAACACGCCGCGCCTGCCAATCCGGTAGCCCGGATGGAGCGAGTAGAGTCGAGGAGAGGCGCGGTGACTTGGGCCGTGCGGCAACGTCCCGTTTCCTCTCCCCGCTCATCAAACCGGACGTGCCGATTTCCGGCATCCGGCTTTCCGACTGGTTTCATCACATGGCACGCGGCAGCGGCCCCAGATGCACGCGGCGGAGCCGCAGCACGCCGGCGGGCCCGAAGACATGGTCAGCGGGGAACCTTCGTGTGCCGCGTCCTTGCACCTTGCACCGTCTTCGCAGGAAGTGTCGCACGCGATCATAGACGTGATTGTCGACCGCCCGGTAGGCCATCAGCCGGGTGCCGTAGCTGAAGTAACTCGACCAGCCGCGCAGAAGTCGGTTCAACTGGTCGCGTACCTCAGGCCACGGATCTTTGTTGCCGGAGACCAGAAGCCCATCGATTTTGCCTTTGAGCCTCTGGACGCTCTTCCTGGAAGGGCTCGC
>NZ_JADPKQ010000056.1:0-11023 GCF_023074015.1 Bradyrhizobium sp. 142 | reverse complement strand
CCCGGCGCGAACTGCGTTGTAGCGCGAATTGCGTTGCAATGTGATCCGTGCGTCTACGGTACGTCGAAGGTCGCATGAACGCCGGCGCTGCCGGCTCCTGCATTTGAAACCGTGCTCACCTGACGGCCACCTCACTTGAGGGCAGCACCGCATTTGCACGGGTCGCCAAGATTAACCTGATCTTAGAGTTATGCCGATGATCTGCATATTGTGAACACCGAGGGAGAGGTCCTCCTCCCATGCTCAAAGACGGAACTTATGCGGCGTGGTTCAAGACCTCACTTGGCGAAGGTACAGGCATCGTTCACTTCGCAGACGGCATGCTCTGGGGTCGCGACAGCATCATCAGCTATGGCGGCTCCTATCAAGTGGACGGCGATCGATTTGCCGCAACGGTGATGACCAAGAGACATACCGCAGGCCATCCGACTGTGTTCGGCATTGACGAGATCGAACTACAACTCGTGGGAACAGCCAAGGGCACTATCGTGACGTGCCGAGGGACGACCGATGCAGCACCGGGAATGGTCTTAGAGGTGACGCTCATTTTCAACCAAGGCTCATCACCCGCGCGGGATACGGCGCGACCGGCGGTGAAATTCGACCCGAGCAAACTGCCAAGACTGCCGAAGCGTTTCCCGAGCCGCTGAGCGAGAACACTCGCACCGAACCCCGACCGATCGGCACAGTGCTTTAACCGACGATCCGGTACGCCTCTTGGCTCGCCTCCGTCGAGGGCCTGCGATCGGCTTAAGCCGGTCGAGCGCGCGCCGCGCCGATGCAGGCGAACATCGTTGGGCCGCCAAGACGGCCATCGTGGGCAAGTATTCATTGCGCGATCAATCGCGCACCCACGGCACCGCTCCTGATTGCCTTTCACGCCCGTATCGAGCCGGGCCAAGCGACCACTTGCCCTGACATCACAAGGCGGTTGCGTCCACTCTCTTTGGCGGCGTAGAGCGCCCTATCCGCAGCCCCTATCAACGACGCGCAATCCGCCTTATCGGCGGCCGGCATTTGTGCCGCGCCGCCGATACTCAGGGTGACCTGCCTGGATGGCGGGTTGAGCGTGTGCAGGATGCCGAGTTCCTGAATCGCTTGCTGGACTCGTTCGCCGACCTGCTCGCAACCCCTTGCATCGGTGTTCGGTAACAGCAAGGCGAATTCCTCTCCACCATACCGAGCCGCCACATCAGCGGGCCGTCTGGCCTGCTCCACCAGGACCCTGGCGATTGAACGAAGGCACGCATCGCCTGCCTGATGCCCATATTGGTCATTGAATCGCTTGAAATGATCGGCGTCCATCAGCAACAGCGACAACGGCGCTCCCCCGCGCCTCGCCCGGTCCCATTCCTCCTCCAGCCGCTCGTCGAAATGTCTGCGGTTCGCCAACGCCGTCAGGCCATCCGAAATGGCGAGAGCCGCCAGCTTACCCTCCAGATCCTTATGTTCGGTCATGTCGCGCGAGATTGCCACCACGCCGTTTATGTCACCGCTTTCCGGACTCCTGGTAACGCGCAGCGCGGTTTCGATCCAGATCTCTCCCTTCTCTCGATGACGCGTGCGATAGATGATCCTCGCCTCTTCGGCTTCGCCGTTCCTCAACGCGGAGATCGTTTGCTCAACCCGTGGCAGGTCCACGGCATCTATGCCGGCGAGAGCCGACGTATCCACCAATTGGTTCGGAGCCCAGCCAAGAATTCGTGTACTGGATGGCGACGCATAAAGGATTCGTCCATCAACCCCTATGCGCATGACCATGTCTCCCGAGTGCTCCGCGAGGAGGCGAAAATCCGCTTCCTTGGCGAGCAGGGCAGCCGACATCCTTTGCCGCTGGTGCAACTGACGCACCAGCAAGAGACCCGCAACAGCAAGCCCCCCTGCCAGACCCAGCACCACAGCTATGCGTGTCGCCGCGGCTTTACGCCAGGGCGCCAAGACGTCGTCTTGCGATTCTGTGGCAACCACGATGACGGGGTAGCGACTGCTCAGTTGATAAAAGCTCAGACGCTGAACGCCGTCGAGAGGCGATTTGAAATAATAGGAGCCTGCAGCTGGCCGCTCGCGGAGATGCTTGAAAAGCGGCGCATTAGACAGGTCACGGCCTGTATAGCCGTTATCCGGACTACGTGCGAGGACAATGCCGTCTGCACTCGCTAGAGCGATTGAACCGTTCTGGCCCACGTCGAACCGGCTATAAAACTGTAAGAAGTAGTCAACATCGATCGTCGTAAGGGCGACTCCGGCAAAGCTGCCGTCAGGATGATTGAAACGCCTTGACGCGGTGATGATCCATTGCCCGCCCGATCTACTCGTCACCGGATGGCCAATAAAAGTTCCCCGATCAGTCGAGGCACGATGATGCTGGAAATATTCGCGGTCGCTGTTGTTGAGACCGGCGAAATTCACAGGCTCGCTGGTCGCGAGCCAGCGGCCGGTTTCGTCATAGACGAATACGCCGCGGATCCGGTTCGCGGCTTTGCGGCGAGTAAGAAAAGTCTGAATCTTGGCGATCGCCGCGGGGCCGGTTCCCTCCAGTTCAAGCTGGCCGACCAGCACGTTGAGAACGGTGTCGGTGAGTTCGAACGTATCGTCCGCATGTTGCGTCAGCGATCGGGCCAGATTGGCCATATGTCCGTTTCGGCGCTCTTCAGCTCCGTTAGTTGCGAGGACCACTCCCGCCAACCGCTGAGTACGACAATCGCCATGCAAGCGGTTGCCACGAAAGCCGAGGCCCAGAACGTCAAACGCCCATGGCGAAGATCACTGCGGTGGTCGATCAAGAAATCCTTCCTCCACCCTGGAACCTTTACACGTCTCGGGTTAAGGCACGGTTGCTCGTTTCGGTTGACGTTTGTGGCAGAGCACCAGAAGGAGAGTGACCACGTCGATTGACGCTAGAATTACCTGATGGACTGCTCGGACAGTAGAACAGTCACAGCATCAAGTCAGCTTGATGGCCTAGAGAGCAACCGCGCCGGCCACTCGGCCAAACCTAGGTCCGGAACCCAGGTTCGGTGAAAGTTGTCGGATGCACGCTTCGAACTCCGGCAAGGTGTACCAAATCGTAGGTCGGCGGTCGGGGGCGAATGACCAGGCTCTCTGCCGGTAAACGCTCGGCCGGCGACACGGGTTTCGCGCCGCCTGTGATCAAGATCGGCAACGGGGTGTGCATGAGCCAGATGTTCTTAAGCATCGCCCTGTTCACCGAACAGGCGACAGCATTGTTCTTCCTCAGAAAGGCACCGGTAAACAGCTTCCGGATCAGCAGGTCTCGCTCGATCGACGGCGGCAAGTTGAACTGCACCCCGACGAGTTGCCCCCTTTGTTGCATGACGGTCGCGTCGATCCAGCCTACTTGTGCGACATGGACGGGCAGCGATGCTCCACGGCAAAGAGAGTCGACACCGCAATCGAGAAGAATGCCAGCGCCGGAGAGAGATACGTCCTTGACCCGACCGGACAGCCGCTCCCCGGTCTCGGTTCTGATCAAGACCGGCTCGTCGATCACGACGCGTTCCTCGGTACGAGGCATGCGCGCCTGGAGCGAGGTCATGCAAACGAAAAAGAGCACCACAATGTTGACCACAGACCAGAAGGCGACCATTGGCAATGCGGCCGGATGATCGATCACCCGCCATTCGGGGATTGTGTTCAGAACAAGTCCGATAACCGTCAGCGCCATGAAGGTCGCCGCTGGCCAGAATATCTCTCTGGCGTAGCCTACCCGCCGCGCGGCAGTCCCCTTAGGGGTTACTTTGAATGCATGTCCTTTCGGCTTGAGCAGCGTCGCGAGCACAACCGGGAGAAGCTTGAAGCTCTGGATGGTCGCTGAGACCTGAGCGGCGAGCGGGAAATGTTCGTGTGGTGCAAAGCAGGAGATGCCCCCGTTCAGCGCCAGGATCGCGGGGAACAGATAGAAAAAGACCGACTCCGGCGTAACGTCTATGACAGGCGTGATGCCGGTCCACATGAACACGATAGGAACCACCACGACCATCAGCGCCCGCAGGCCCATCGAGAGCCAATGGGTCGGAAAGAACAGGAGCCGATGCATCAAGCTTAGTCCACGGCCAACGGGGCCGGCGTCGAGATACAAGGTCTGGATTGCACCACGCGCCCACCGTTGACGTTGCACGAAATAGGCAGCGAGGCTTTCCGGCGCCAATCCAATCGCCAGCGGTTCGCTGAGATAACGTGTAATATAGCCTTTGCGCAGCAGCACCATCGTCAGCAGAATGTCTTCTGTAATGGACTGGGTTGGCAAGGCATCGCCCACGGCGCGCAGCGCCGCCCGACGCGTGACGGAGTTGGAACCGCAACAGAAGGCGCCATCCCAGCCATCGCGCGCGGGCATGATGCAATCGAAGAAGAACCGTTGGTCGTCCGGCAATCCCCTGTGCAGGCCGAGATTCGCCTGCATCGGGTCCTCGTTGTAGAAGGTGTGCGGGATCTGAACGATCCCGATCTTTGGATCGGCAAAGAAGCCGATTGTGCGCATCAGGAAATTGCGCTGCGGCACGAAATCCGCATCGAAGATCGCGAAGAACTCGCCATTTGCCTTCGTGAGGGCGTGATTGATATTGCCGGCCTTGGCATTGGCGTGGTCAGCGCGCGTGAGGTAGCCTGCACCCTTGTGCTCGCAGAGTTCCTTGAGCCAAGGCCTGCGACCATCATCCAAAACCCAGACCTGGAAGTTAGGATAGTCCAGGCACAGTGCACCCGTGACGGTCTTTTCCAGCACCTCGAGTGGCTCGTCGTAGGTGGGAATAAAGACATCGACCGAGGGCAGCGCATCGTTCGGCAGACCACGAAGCCGACGTTCGTGCTGATCGGCTTCATTGCGGCGATCGGTTCTGCGAAGGAACGTCAGGTAGAGAATAAACTGGTCCGTGAAGGCCAAAAGCTCAACGAAGAGACAGAACCATATCCACCCAATCTGGTACCACTCCCCGCTCGCCGGCAGCACCGTGGCGAAGATGCGCCATTCGAGGTAGCGGGCAACAACGAGCCAGACCGTGACAAAGATCGCGACGCGCGCCCAAGCGCGCCCGAGCGGTAAGGTCGGAGCCAGGAAGTACATCACCGCGAACAGGCACAGCGTCGGTGCGAACAGCTGAAAGGGCGGCAGAGTTGTGGCGTGCATGGGAGTCAACTGCTCAAAGAAATGGCTGGTCAAGCGCGAGGCCGGCGGTCAGCCATTTCAGCTGCCCGCTGATCAGTTGAAGCAGCCCGGTTGCCGGACGCTCGAAGCGCACTTCAGCCTGCCGCCCGATATCGCAGAAACCACTGCGGTCGGCCGACGTCTCATCGCGCGGAAGCGAGATCTCAACGGTGATACTACCCGGATCGGGCCGCGGCACTCGCGCCGCAAGCAGCCGATCATCAGCGTACGCCGCCGATCCACGGGTTTGCCGGACCTGGCCGGTCTTCCACTCTCGGCTGCCAAGCAGGCGAACGGCAGCCGCATCTCCGGCCTTGATCTTCTCGAAATCGCGCTCGGGTAGCTCGGCAACAATGAAACGGTGTTCGCAGTCTGCAAAATCGAAGACCGATTGCCCTTCTATGACCATCGAGCCAGGGCTGGCCGCGACCGACCAGACCACATGCGCTGCGGGCAAGGATAGATCATAGTGACCCAGACGCTCGAGCCGAGCGCGCTCCTCCGCGATCTCCGTGGCCAACTGTGCGGACCGTGAGCAGTTCTGCAGCAGGTCTGTCTCGAGCTCCTGACGGCGAAGAACAAGCCGCTCGCGCTGCTGCTGCGAGGAGGGCACGTCGTTGGCATCGCCACGAAGATAAATGCCCTTCTCGGCCGACTCCAGCTCAGTCTTGAGGCGCTGTAGGCGTTCCTCGGCCATCTGGCACCGCGTTGCGGTTGCTTCTTGCGAAGCTTGCGCCTCAGCGGAGCGAATCTGCGAGCTGATGCCGAGCTTGACGAGCCTCTCCATCCGGCCCGCGACGTCATTCCGCTGCCGCGCTTCGGCGAGGCAGCCGCCCTTTTCAGCCTCGGTTTCACCGATCTCGTGGCTCAGGCGCGCCACCACCCCGGAACGATAGTCCTCGCTACGCTCGCGGAGCTTGCGATCGAGCTCGGCAATTTCATCGAGCTGGCGACGCGCGAGCTCGGCGCGTTTGGTGGACACGGCCAGCTGCTGATCAAGGTCCATGAGGTGCCGGCGATCCGGCGAATGCGTCTCGACCAGCGGCACCAACCGAGTGCGCTGGAAGTATTCACCCTTGCGCGGAAGATCGGGCGAGAGCTGACCCGCAAACGGTGCCGTCACCCGCATCAGCTCGGCATTGACGAATGCGGAGGGAGCGATCCGATAGGTCACATACGGCAGCAGAGCCCATCCGCTCAGAGCGATGATCCCGAGCGCCAAGGAGCGACGGACAATCCGGCTACGAATGAAACGTTCGATATGCAAGCGGACCACGACTGGATCTCCAATGGGCTTTGAATCGCGGAGTCTGACCCAGTGAACGCTCACTGGCGTTCGCCGCAGGTCCCGCGTTGGTGCGAATCTGCGCCCTCGAAGGCACGGAGTAGCCCTGTTGCCACTCCAAATCAGGGCTCGCCGCAACGGCAAATCCGGGCTCGCAACCGAGAGACGCTCGGTCGAGCTTTCACCACATTGAATTGCACACTGTCAAAACCGGAAGAGTACGGTCCCGGAAGAGGGATCAAGATGCAAACTCGTCCGACTTGTCAGCGCGTCATGACCTACAGCGGCTCCTGCGAACGCGACGGAGATCGATTTACCGCGACCGTTACGACCAAGAGGCATGCCGATGGGCAGCCCACCGTTTTCGGCGATGATACTGAATTGTAACTGAAACTCGTGGGGAACGTGCCCTGGCAAGATCGCTCGTTACGTGTAAACGGCTGAGCAATTCCCGAGCCTGCTCCTTGAGGGAACACTCATTCTCAGTGAAGAGCAGTTACAGCCGCGCGCGCGGAGCCCGCGGCTTAGCCACATGATCATAGTTGGCAAGCTCGGTCCCGCGCGAACTGAACCACCTCTTCGATAGTGATAATCTGTTTTTCGAGGCCGGCACGGACGGCAGGGTCGCGTAAGCGGGTTGTCACTTGATGAGCAGAGGTGAGAGCGAGTTCAACTAGAAAGATCACGCGACACAATTCATCCTTTGCTTTCGTTTCCAGTGCGGCTGCCTCGCCATCCGATCGAGATGATTGATGCTCCGCCTCCTCCGAAGTCCCTGTACTATAGTTCGATGATCGAAGCGGGAATTTGAGGACGTTGCGTATCCAATCCTTGAAGCTGGTAATTCTCATCGATCGAGGGCGACAGGCTTGAATGCCCTTACAAGTGCCCTTTCGAGCTTACCGTTCATCCCGCACAGGATATTGTAAGCCTCTTGTCTTGGCATAATTGGCTTGTATGGCCGGTGCTCGATCAACGCGGCGAAGATGTCGGATATTGTCAGAATGCGGACGATATCCGCGATACTTCCGCTGGAGAGCTGATCTGGATAGCCGCTGCCGTCGAGGTACTCATGGTGGTGTCGGACAGCATCAAGTATTTCGGCTGAGATTCCTTTTTGCGCCCTCAGAGCTTCATATCCGACTGTAGGATGGGTCTCGATGAGCGCTCGTTCTCCCGCATCGAGTCGCCCAGGCTTGTCGAGAATCGCGAGCGGGATCTTGGCTTTTCCAACGTCATGGAATAGCGCGGCTTCGTGCAGGCGTTCGAGATCGGCCCTTCCTACTTCGAGGCTGAGTCCGAAATCGATGGCGATGCCCGTGACAAGCAGGCAGTGTTGATACGTACCTTCATGATGGCGGCGCACCGTTGCGAGCCAGTCAGTTAGACCATGTTCGGCGATATGGTCCGCGAGACTAGTGCCGGATTGTTTGGCACCTACCAGATCGACTGGCATCCCGCTTGTCATCGCCGTAAAGAGCGAAGCGATAGCACCTGCGGCAGCAGTGACAGCCTCCGAGTCGCGACCAACCTCTGTTTGGCCGCTCGCTGCCCTGCGGCCCTGAGAAAGGGCCTGCAACAGCTTAGCGGCGTTCAGATTGCCTGACAGCACCAGCGTAGCCCCCAAGGCATATGCCTGTGACACACACACGTGAGCAGGACTCTCGATCAAGAAAATGCGCTTTCGGGTTTGCTGAGCCCCCTCCAGCATGTTTTTCAAGGCAGGGATATTTTCGGTGGTACGCAAATCTACCCGTACGACTAAAGCTTCCGCATTTTCCGCCTTCAGCGCGGCGTCACAGAGCAGGTTTGAGCTCACGGTGTGGTGATCACGTTCGAGAAAGGAGCGAACGCTCGATAGTTGCTTCGGGTCATCGGCGACTATATGGACCAACATAAGAAAGCACCACTCGGTCAAAAAGCCGGGCCAAGGCGGCATCAGCTAACCCCAAAACGAGCCTTGATCGTGCGGAGCCTCGCTCAACCAGACGAGCGCCTCACGTGTCGCCAGCCGGACGAGTCTTTCTTCCGTCGGCACCGATGAGACCGCTTTGGAGAGGTAGAGAAGGAAACCACGCGAGTCGCGAAAGAGCGCCTCTTTCGCTTCACAAGGCAGCAGCGACTGTATCGATGGCCGGAATGGTTCGTAAGCAGATCAATTCCATTGCGGGCGCAACGAGAACCATCTGGACTTAAAAAACGTATACCAACCTCCGATCCGTCTAGCCGGACCAACTCGCATCGACGGAAAACCGAGCCAGTCGATGACAGTGACAGGAAGAACTCTCGGGCGCTGAGCACGTCTGGCGATCCGTCTATCCGGAGTCTTGCACCCGATTCCGAAACATCGACGAGTATGCAGTCGCGCCGCCATGTGCCGTCGGCTGCCAACAGAGTCGCTCGGCATTCATGATCGAAGTGAACGCGCTTCGCTTCGCGCTTATCCCAGCCCATCGGCTTTAATGCCTTTCACGCGGGACCCACTAACTAAATGGCTTTCAACTAACTAGCAGCGACCGTGACCAAAAAGCGCTGCTCACCGCGGCAATCGCATCCCCTGCACGAGCTAAAACAACGGACGAGTACTTGGCGATAGTCTCTCGCGGTAGTTGTTAAGAAGGGCTAAATCCCAACCCCCGTGCGAATCCGGTGCAGGTCAAGCAAGGTGGTTCCAAATGGCATTTGCGGCCGAATGGCGTTGAACCGCGTGAAATCGGCACGAGAGGGATCAAGGCGGATCGGAACTCGGAATGGTCGAATGCAAGTTCTGAGGTCCAGCAAAATAGGTCCGACCGCGGCCGTGTGCCGCCGCAGGCCACGCCGTCTGATCCGGTTGTTGTAACTGTCACTTACTGAACCGCAGAGGCACCTCAAAGACGTGCTGCCAGATTGTCTTCGCGTTCCGATCGCGCGACGACATTGAGTAGCTTCTTTGCGGTTCAATCGACCTGCGAGGCGGAGACGGTCATCAAAATGCGAAACGAGTGCCTGATCTGTCTCAGCATCGCCGTGGCGCCATCGTATATCGACCGTTGGTGAGATACTGATCTAACTGCGATGCACCAAGCAGAAGCAAGACTGTAATCACGAAACCCTTAATATCACGGGGCTCTCCGGTGGAAAGAGACCGCCAACCGAGCGTGTCCCGGGATTAAATATTTCGGAATTCGCCGCCGCTAATCGCGACCTACCTGCAATGACGCTAGGATAACAACAACCCGGTAATAAAATTCCTTAAAGGGCGGCTCGCGGCGTCGGCGGCGGACACGCTTGCGCTCGGCCGAGTTCAGAGCACCACCAATAGGATGAAAATGCCGATCTCGATCAGGAGAACTATGCCCGCGATGGCGAGCACAAGAAACACGTCACTCGGCGATGGAGATCGCATGGCTCGCCTCGTTCCGGACGAGCCCCAAAGCGAAACAATTCCTCCTCGCCGTTTAGTCGCAGCGGCGCTCCCGGCGCGTAACCATACGGCCATCACGTTCGACCGTGACAGTCTCGGTGCGGCAGCGCTGTCTTGGGCCGACGGTGACACCTCCCGGGCCGACGCCAACTGTGGTGTCGCGGTCGTATCGGTCGCGGTCGTAGCGGTCACGGTCCCTATAGTAGCGGTCCTCGCGATCCCGTCCGATCTGGACATCAACGCCTTGAGCCATCTTGACGCCTTGGGCGTTGGCCGGAATGGCAAGCGGGGCAGTCGTCAGCAGCGCTGCGGCTGCCGCCACGGCAAGAGCGATCTTCAACATGAGGAAGTCCTCCTTGGGGCTTGATTTAGCGCTGCAACGGGCACGAGCGCTGAGGGTTCCTCCGGGCAAGGGAGGACGGGGTAGCGCGGCGTTTCGAGCGGACCCTTGGGCTCAAGGTACTTTGGGGGCTGGAACCGGCCCGGGGACGCGGGATCGCCCGCCGCCGGCATATCTGGCGGCGGCCTTTTCCGATTTTGCTCCGCGCGATATGGTTGCGAGTTCCGTAGGATAGGCAGCGATGACCGCGCTGGAGCAGGTTTGGCGAGGATGGCGAGCGCTTTCGCGAGCCGATCGGGCTCGGTTTCTGATCATGCTCCGCGACGCTTATGCCCGGGACCGCGAGGCGGTGGTGCGGCAGCATGGCGGCGGCGCCGATGGCGTGAGGGTATCGAGGCTCTCGGACCTATCGCTCCGTGAGGCGGACCTCCAACGGCCTCGGCTGTAAACGGCCACTGGTGAGTTTTTCGGCCGCCGGCTACTCCGGGGCCGAAGCCGCTTGCGTAAATCGCGGTAAACCGGGGGTGCGAGGCGAGGCTTGCCCTAGAAAGTGTGCTCATGGGCCCGCGCTGGAATCGGGCGCGTAACTGTCCGCTGTACCCCTGATAGCGGCGCAACACCGGACCTCGCAGAAGGTCCGAGTTGGGCTGATGTTGTTGCAGAAGTCGGCGGGCTCGGCGGTCTCAGTCGGAGCTGAGTTCTGAAAAATGGAGCTTGCGATGTCTCGCCGCCTGCCCGCAATGGGTGGGCGGCGACGCTAACGGCTGACGCAACCAACGCAACCAACGCAACGGACGCCACTTACGCGACGCATGGCCCGGCCATGTC
>NZ_JADPKQ010000375.1:0-11054 GCF_023074015.1 Bradyrhizobium sp. 142 | reverse complement strand
GGGCGGCCCCGGGCGGGGTCAGCGTTTGTGGCACCCCCATCCCCAACCCTTCCCCACAAGGGGGAGGGAGCCCGTCCGTCCGTGCCCGCCTTACAGGGAATTGCTGCCTGGGCAGCGCAGAGTAGCGACCTTCAATGACCCATCCCGGCGAACAGTTTTATCCCGAGGGCGTGCGCTGGGACGACACCATCGTCCAGGGCACGCTCCCTGACCTGTTGTCGAAAGCCGCCGCCGACTACGGCCCGCGCACCGCGCTCGAATTCCGCGACCGCGCGATCAGCTACACTGAGCTCGCCGCGATGGCCGAACGCGCGGCCGCAGCGTTTCTCCGTGCCGGCTACGGCAAGAACGCCTCCGTCGCGCTGTTTCTCGGCAACACACCCGATCACCCCGTCAATTTCTTCGGTGCCCTGAAGGCCGGCGCGCGCGTCGCGCATCTCTCCCCGCTCGACGGCGAGATCGCGCTGACCCACAAGGTCTCCGACTCCGGCTCGCGGGTGCTGGTCACTTCGAACCTCGCCGCATTGCTGCCGACTGCGCTGAGGTTTCTCGACAAGGGGCTGATCGACCGCCTCGTTGTCTGCGAGGACGACAATTGGGGCAAGGTCGGCACGCCGCAGGCGGCGATCCCGAGCGATCCCCGCATCGTCACCTTCAAGACCTTCGTCGAGGGCGCCACTGCCCCGGCGCAATGGCCGAAAGTGACGGCGGACGATGTCGCGCTGCTGCAATATACCGGCGGCACCACCGGCCTGCCCAAGGGCGCCATGCTCACGCACGGCAATCTCACCTCGGCGGTGTCGATCTACGACGTCTGGGGCAAGCCGTCGCGCGCGGCGCGCGGCGATGTCGTCGAGCGCGTGATCTGCGTGCTGCCGCTGTTCCACATCTACGCGCTCACCGTGGTGCTGCTGTCCTCGCTCAGCCGCGGCAATCTGATCTCGCTGCACCAGCGCTTCGACGTCGAGGCCGTGATGCGCGACATCGAGGTCAAGCGCGCGACCTACTTTCCGGGCGTGCCGACGATGTGGATCGCGATCGCGGCGCTGCCCGATCTCGACAAGCGCGACTTCTCCTCGCTTGCCGTCATCGGCTCCGGCGGCGCGCCGCTGCCGGTCGAGATCGCGAACTTCTTCGAGCGCAAGATCGGCAAGAAGCTGAAGAGCGGCTGGGGCATGACCGAGACCTGCTCGCCCGGCACCGGCCATCCGCCTGTCGGCCCCGACAAGCCCGGCTCGATCGGCCTGATGCTGCCCGGCATCGAGCTCGACGTCGTCGCGCTGGATGACCCGACAAAAGTACTGCCGCCGGGCGAAGTCGGTGAGATCCGCATCAAGGGCCCGAACGTCACCAGGGGCTACTGGAACAGGCCGGAAGGATCCGCCGACGCCTTCGTCGACGGTCGCTTCGTGACCGGCGACATCGGCTACATGGATACGGATGGCTATTTCTTCCTGGTCGATCGCAAGAAGGACATGATCATTTCTGGCGGCTTCAACGTCTATCCGCAGATGATCGAGCAGGCGATCTACACCATTGCCGGCGTGCATGAGGTGATCGTGCTCGGCATTCCCGACCCGTATCGCGGCGAGGCGGCAAAGGCCTTCATCAAGCTCAGGCCCGGGGCAAAGCCGTTCTCGCTCGACGAGCTGCGCGCGCAGCTCGCCGGCAAGCTCGGCAAGCACGAATTGCCGGCCGAGGTCGAGTTCGTCGACCATCTGCCGCGCACGCCGGTTGGAAAGCTGTCGCGCCACGAGTTGCGCCAGCAGCAGAAACCAGCACAATCCACCCAACTTGCATCAGGAGGTCGCTCTTGACCGAGATCGAGGATGTCCTGATGGGGGCCGTGGGGCTGTTCGAAGCGTTGCAGTAACCGTCGTCCCGGCGAAAGCCGGGACCCATACTCCGCAGCCGGAGTTTGGGGCACAGGCGATATTGGCCTGTGCAAGACAATGAAGACTTGTGGTTATGGTCCCGGCCTTGGCCGGGACGACAATGGGAAGCTCACAGGAGGATCCGATGGATCTCGCATTCACGAAAGAAGAGCAGGCGTTTCGCGAGGAAGTGCGATCATTCTTCCGCGACAACGTACCGCCGGACACGCGGCGCAAGCTGGTCGAGGGCCGCCACCTCTCCAAGGACGAGATGGTGACGTGGTGGCGCATCCTCAACAAGAAGGGCTGGGGCGTCAGCCATTGGCCCAAGCAATATGGCGGCACCGGCTGGACCTCGGTGCAGCACTACATTTTCAACGAGGAACTGCAGTCCTATCCGGCGCCGCAGCCGCTCGCCTTCGGCGTCAGCATGGTCGGCCCGGTCATCTACACCTTCGGCAACGAGGAGCAGAAGAAGCAGTACCTGCCGCGCATCGCCAATGTCGACGATTGGTGGTGCCAGGGCTTTTCGGAGCCCGGCTCCGGCTCTGACCTCGCCTCGCTCAAGACCAAGGCCGAGCGCAAGGGCGACAAATGGATCATCAACGGCCAGAAGACCTGGACCACGCTGGCCCAGCACGCGGACATGATCTTCTGCCTCTGCCGCACCGATCCCGCTGCCAAGAAGCAAATGGGTATCTCCTTCATCGTCTTCAGCATGAAGTCGAAGGGCGTCACCGTGCGCCCGATCCAGACCATCGACGGCGGCGCCGAGGTCAACGAAGTGTTCTTCGACGACGTCGAGGTGCCCATCGAAAACCTGATCGGCGAGGAGAACAAGGGCTGGGACTACGCGAAATTCCTGCTCGGCAATGAGCGCACCGGCATCGCCCGGGTCGGCGTCTCCAAGGAGCGGCTGCGCCGCATCCGCGATCTCGCCGGCAAGGTCGAGTCCGGTGGAAAGCCGATCATCCAGGATGCCGCGTTCCGCGAGAAGCTCGCGGCCTGCGAGATCGAGCTGAAGGCGCTGGAGCTCACCCAGCTCCGCGTCGTCGCCGACGAAGGCAAGCACGGCAAGGGCAAGCCCAATCCGGCCTCGTCCGTGCTGAAGATCAAGGGCTCCGAGATCCAGCAGACCACAACCGAGCTCCTGATGGAAGTGATCGGCCCGTTCGCCGCGCCCTACGACGTGCACGGCGACGACGGCTCGAACGAAGCCATGGATTGGACCGCCCAGATCGCGCCGAGCTATTTCAACAACCGCAAGGTCTCGATCTACGGCGGCTCCAACGAGATCCAGCGCAACATCATCGCCAAGGCGGTCCTGGGGCTGTGATGCTTTCTTCCCCCTCTCCCCGTTCTTACGGGGAGAGGGTTGGGGTGAGGGGCCTCTCTCCGGGCAGGGACCGTCGAGAGAGCGGTACCCCCTCACCCGGATCGCTCAAGCGCGCATGTGCGCGCCAAAGCGATCCGACCTCTCCCCGCAAGCGGGGAGAGGTGAAGAGGGACCCCACGCAACGCTGACATTTGTGACCTGAGGAAACAGAGATGGATTTTGATTTGTCCGAGGAGCAGCGGCTTCTCAAGGAAAGCATCGACGGCCTGCTGACCGATTCCTACGATTTCGAGAGCCGCAAGAAGTACATGAAGGAGAAGGGCGGCTGGAGCAAAGCCGTCTGGCTCAAGCTCGCCGATCAGGGCCTGCTCGGCCTGCCCTTTAGCGAGGCCGATGGCGGCTTCGGCGGCGGCGGTGTCGAGACCATGATCGTGATGGAGGCGCTCGGCAAGGCGTTGGTGCTCGAGCCTTATCTGCCAACGGTCGTGATCGGCGGCGGTTTCCTCCGCCATGCCGGCACCGATGCGCAGAAGGCGGCCCACGTGCCTGGCATCGTCGACGGCAGCAAGACGCTGGCGTTTGCGCAGCTGGAGAAGAACTCGCGCTATGATCTGTTCGACGTCACCACGACGGCCAAGAAAAAGGACGACGGCTGGGTGATCGACGGCGAGAAGTTCGTCGTGCTCAACGGCGAGAACGCCGATACATTGATCGTGACCGCTCGCACCAAGGGCGACCGCCGCGACAAGACCGGCATCGGCGTGTTCCTGGTGCCGGCCGACGCCAAGGGCGTGACGAAGAAGTCGTATCCGACGCAGGACGGCCTGCATGCCGCCGACATCAGCTTCACCGGTGTCGAGGTCGGCGCCGACGCTGCGCTCGGCAATCCCGAGGACTCGCTGGCGCTGATTGAGTGCGTCGTGGATGAGGCCCGCATCGCGCTCTGTGCCGAGGCGGTCGGCCTGATGGACGAGTCGCTGAAGACCACGGTCGAGTACATCAAGACGCGCAAGCAGTTTGGCGTGCCGATCGGCTCGTTCCAGTCGCTGCAGCACCGCGGCTCCGACATGTTCGTCGCCGTCGAGCAGGCGAGATCGATGTCGATGTTCGCGACCATGGCGGGTGATTTCGAGGACGCGAAGGAGCGCACCATCGCCATCGCCGCCGCCAAGGTGCAGATCGGCAAGTCGCTGAAGTTCGTCGGCCAGCAGGCGATCCAGCTGCACGGCGGCATCGGCATGACCATGGAGGCGAAGATCGGCCACTACTTCAAGCGCCTCACCATGATCGAAAACACCTTCGGCGACACCGACTACCACCAGCGCCGCGTGGCGGATTCGGGCGGGTTGATCTGACCACGCCGTCATCCCGGGGCGCGCGCAGCGATGAGCCCGGGATCTCGCCACATCGTCATTGCGAGGAGCCCGTGCGACGAAGCAATCCAGACTTCCTCCGCGGAAAGATTCTGGATTTCTTCGCTGCGCTCGCAATGACGGAGCAAATGGAATCAGCGGAGCCCAACAACAATGAAAACACCCGTTCGATCTCACCGGAAAAGTCGCCGTGGTGACCGGCTCCAGCCGCGGCATCGGCCGACCATCGTCATCGACGGCGGCGTGACGACGGCGGCGGGGTAAGGCTCTCGCGAGATATCTCCTCCGGTCGTCCCGGCCTAGTGCGCAATTGCGCACGGGGGCCGGGACCCATAACCACATGCGGTCGTGGTTACAAAGACCAGGAGTCACAGCCGTCGCAACAATGATCAATTGGGGTAATGGGTCCCGGCCTTCGCCGGGACGACGATGTAGCGGGGATATTGACCTTCCCGCCCTAATCCGCTCCCTTTGGCGCGACACAATGAACCCTCCACAGGGAAATAACGCCAAGGTAGCTTCCATGTCTTTCGTCCTCGCCATCGATCAGGGCACCACCTCCTCGCGCGCCATCGTGTTTCGCAGCGACATCTCGATCGCCGCGCGTGCGCAGGCCGAGTTTCCGCAGCATTTTCCGGCCTCGGGCTGGGTCGAGCACGAGCCGGAAGATATCTGGACCTCGACCATCATGGTGTGCCGCGATGCGATCGAGAAGGCCGGCATCACCGCAAAGGACATCGCCGCGATCGGCATCACCAACCAGCGCGAGACCACCGTGGTGTGGGACCGTGCCACTGGCCAAGCCGTGCACCGCGCCATCGTCTGGCAGGACCGCCGCACCGCCGATATCTGCGCCAAGCTGAAGGCCGAGGGCCGCGAGCCGGTGATCTCAGAGAAGACCGGCCTGATCATCGATCCCTATTTCTCCGGCACCAAGGTCGCATGGATCCTCGACCACGTTCCCGGCGCGCGGGCGCGGGCCGCCCGCGGCGAGCTGATGTTCGGCACCGTCGATTGCTATCTGCTGTGGCGCCTCACCGGCGGCAAGGTGCACGCCACCGACGGCACCAATGCCTCGCGCACGCTGCTGTTCAATATCCACACCGGGCAATGGGACGATGAGCTGCTGGAAATCATCGGCGTGCCGCGCTCGATGCTGCCCGAGGTGAAGGATTCCTCCGCCCGCTTCGGCGAGAGCACGCCTGATCTGTTCGGCGGTGCCATTGCGATTTCCGGCATCGCCGGCGACCAGCAGGCCGCGACGATCGGACAAGCGTGCTTCCGCCCGGGCATGATGAAATCGACCTACGGCACCGGCTGCTTCGCCCTGCTCAACACCGGCACCACGCCGGTGGTTTCCAAGAACAAGCTGCTCACCACCATCGCCTACCAACTCGCAGGAAAACGCACCTACGCGCTCGAAGGCTCGATCTTCGTTGCGGGCAGCGCTGTTCAGTGGCTGCGCGATGGCCTAGGCATCATCAAGCACGCCGCCGAAACCGGCCCACTCGCCGACCAGTCCGACTCCATGCAGAGCGTCTATCTCGTCCCGGCCTTCGTCGGCATGGGCGCGCCCTACTGGAATCCGCGCGTGCGCGGCGCGCTGTTCGGCCTCACACGCAACACCGGACCTGCCGAGCTCGCCCGTGCCGCGCTCGAAAGCGTCTGCTACCAGACTTTTGATCTGTGGGCCGCGATGCGCGCCGACTGGCCGAGCTCGAAAACCGCCAGCGTCGTGCTGCGCGTCGACGGCGGCATGACCGCATCGGACTGGACTATGCAGCGCCTCGCCGATCTGCTCGACGCTCCCGTCGACCGTCCCGTGATCCAGGAAACCACGGCGTTAGGGGCCGCCTATCTCGCGGGCCTCAACGCGGGCGTCTATCCCGAGCCGACCAAGTTCGCCGACAATTGGCGCCTCGAGCACCGATTCAAGCCGAATATGAGCCAGGCAACGCGCGAGCGGAAGCTCGCGGGCTGGACGCGCGCGGTGAAGGGCGTGCTGGCGAGCGACGAGGGGGAGGGGTAAGGGAGGTTTCGTAGCCCGGATGGAGCGCGGCGCAATCCGGCGATATTCTCACGCACTGACGGTCCCCGGATTTCGCTACGCTCATCCGGGCTTGTATGGGGATGTGGTTGTCAAGGGGAATGATTGATCAGGGCATGCTTTGCTCATGGTTGTTGGTGTGGAGTGCGATGCACTCGCGATGGCGTTTTCGTTCCGATGGTTGACCGCTGCGCCAGACGCAGCCGCGGTCAAGGCTGGCCGCAGGCCACCGCCGGAGGCGGCGCGTAGCGGCCTTGACAGCGGCGAGGCTGGCGCGAGGCTTTCGGATCGGAACGTTTCGGTGCGCGTCGTGAACGGCGTGACGCGATATCCTGGACTGGGCCGTGTCGTGGTCATGCGGCAAGCACCGCATCAACTTCATAGCAGGACAGGATACGAACCGGCTTGCCCTCCTGCGCGGCCTTCCCTCGAGCCCGCAAAAGCACGCCAGATAGCGCCGCCATGTCCCCGCCATCGATCCGGTAACGACTCATCTTCTCGGCGCCGGGCATCATTATCCCCAGCTGCCACTTCGCTTTGCTCAGTTCGAAAGCCAAGTAAATCGTGGCATACTCGCTTCCGGCGGGTGCGTCAGTGTGATCAGTACGCATCGTTGATCCTCCAGGGTGAGTTGGTGGTCACAAACTCAATTTACCTCTGACCACCTGCCACCCCATAGGATCTACAAGGCTGCCTCCACAGCGTCATTGCGAGGAGCCCTTGCGACGAAGCAATCCAGTCTGTCTCTGCGCGAAGATACCGGATTGCTTCGCGGCGCTCGCAATGACGGAGTGTGGGCACAGCCGTCGCTCTTCGAATCGGTACATCAACGATGGATGTAGCGCGGAGGGAGCGACTTGTCTGACGAAACTCGAAGAGCGAAGGCGGAAGCGATCTTCGGGGCAGCGCTCCCGCATTCTGCTCCGCGCAATGCGCGTTACACGGATGCCTCGACATCGTCATTGCGAGGAGCTCGTGACAAAATTGCGTAGCAATTTTGCACTGATGTGACGAAGCAATCCAGACTGTCCCCTCAGAAAGATCCTGGATTGCTTCGCTAGGCCTCGAAATTCACCGCCGTGGTGTTGGCGCCGCAGACCAGTATCGCGATCCGTTCGCCGGGTGAGGGACGATAGCGGCCGGAGAACACCGCGGCAAAGGCGGCTGCGCCGCCGGGCTCGGCCACCAAGCGCAAGCTCGACCACAACGCCGCTTGCGCCTGCCGGATCGCCTCATCGTTGATCAAGACGACGCGCTCGACATGAGCCCGCGCGATCGGAAACATCAATTGTCCGACGCGCTTTGGCGCGAGGCTGTCGGCGGCGATACCGCCCGCGGGCGCATCGATCGGCTTTCCAGCCTCGAAGGCGGCGTGCAAGGTCGGAGATTGCTCCGGCTCGACGGCCACGATGCGCGTCCTGCCGGCGGTCCACGCCGCAATGCCGCCGATCAGCCCGCCGCCGCCGACCGCGACCAGCAGCGTGTCGATATCCGGCGCATCCTGTTCCAGCTCCAGGCCGACGCTGCCCTGGCCGAGCAGGGTCTCGGCCTGGTCATAGGCGTGGACGGCCATGGCGCCGGTCTGCGCGACATGAGCTTCGCTCGCGGCGAGCGCATCGGCATAGCGGCTGCCGGCAATCACGAGCTCGGCGCCATAACCCCTGATCCGCTCGGCCTTGGCGGGCGAGGTAATGTCAGGAACGAAAATCGTGGCTGGAATTTTGAGCCGCTGCGCCGCATAGGCGACGGCCGCGCCATGATTGCCGCCGGATGCGGCGACGACACCGGCTTGCGGCACCTGCCGCAGCAGCAGATTGGCGAACGCACCCCGCGCCTTGAACGACCCGGAATGCTGCAGCAGCTCGAGCTTGAAAATGACGGGCGCCGCCGGCAGGCCGAAATCGGCGAGGTCGGCTGCGAGCAGTGGGGTGCGGCGGATATGCGGGCGGATGATGGCCTCCGTCGCCGCGATCCGCTCCCTGGTGATGTCCATTGTCGCTGTCATGATGTCGTCCTTGATAGCGCATCCGGGAGACGCTGTCCCGGCGCCGTGCATTCGGCGCAATGCTCTATGTCCAGGATTTGCTTGCGCCGTTGCGATGTTGTCGTGGAAACTGATCGGCCCTGCCTCATCTAGCGACTGAGAAGAGCGAGAACCATGTTCCTGATCGGCCAATACGATTCCCCCTTCGTCCGCCGCGTCGCGATCTCGCTGCGGCTTTACGGGCTCGCCTTCGAGCACCGGCCGTGGTCGACCTTCGGCGATGCCGACAAGATCGCGCCCTATAATCCCCTGCGCCGGGTGCCGACCTTGGTGCTCGACGACGGCGAGGCGCTGATCGAGAGCACGATCATCCTGGATTATCTCGACGAGCTCGTTGGTGCAGAGCAGGCGATGTTGCCGCGCAGCGGCGCCGAGCGGCGCAAGCACTTGCGCATCTGCGCGCTCGCCTCGGGCCTCGGCGACAAGGCGGTGAGCCTGCTCTATGAGCGCGTGCTGCGGAAGGAGCAGCTTGCGCTGTGGGTCCAGCGCTGCGAGGCGCAGATTACGGATGTCCTCGGCGTGCTCGAGGCCGAGCGCGCCAAGGTGACGACGCCGTACTGGCTGGGGACGCGCATCGGCCACGCCGACATCGCTGTGGCCTGCGTCGTCCGCCTCACCCGCGAAGCGCATCCAACGCTGTTCGACGTGGCGCGCTATCCGGCGTTGTCCGCGCATTCCGAACGCTGCGAGGCGCTGGCGCCGTTCAAGGAGATCGCGCAGCCGCTGGCGCCGCCGAAGGGGTGAGGGACGTGTCCCGTCATTCCGGGGCGCGCCACTTGCAATTGCGCATCTGAGAATCCATTTATCGACGACACACGCTGTACGATGGATTCCGGGCCAGCGCTCCGCGCGCCCCGGAACGACACCAAGCGCCTTACGCAAACCCGATCTTGATCAGGATCGTCAGAAAGACGCCTCCAACGACCGCGCAAACCGCGGCACCGATCAGCGGCCCCAGCGCGCCTTCCCGGTTTGCAGGCTCCAACACGGCTTGTCCCGGCTGCTCTGGATCGTAATAAACTTTGACGCTCTGCCCGGGACGATATTTTGCTGCTTCCTTTTGCGCGACCTCGCGCAGCCCGGAGATCATGGTGCCGCCCCAATTGAGTTCGGTACCGGTGAAATCGCGCTTGTCGACCCTGTAGGCGTAGCGGAGGTCGACCTGATAGCGGTGTCGGAGCTTTGAAGTCGTCGACTTGTCGTCGTCATCGCTCTTCTCCTCGATGATCTCCTCGACCACGTCGCAACGGGTAATCCTGCCAGCCGCGGTCGGCCAGCGCAGGCTGACGCTCGCAAGCCGGCGCGTCCTGACATATTCGGCGACGCAGAACACGCCGCCCAGGAGCACGATGATCGGCAGCGCGAATGCGAACAGCGGAACGCCCTTGTCGGCGTAGAGCACGTGACCCGCGAGCGAATGCGCCGTCAGTGTAGCGGCAATGAAGCCGAACACGATCGCGAACGCCACCAGGGCTGCGACGTTCTGCGCGGCGGCCGGCTCCAGCAACGTCTCGGTAGGACGCTTCGGATCGACATAGACGTCGACATGCGCGCCAACCGGATATCGTCCCGCCAGTTTTGCGGCGAGCACCCTTGTCGTGATGGCGGGGCCGCCGACAAAGATCTTGTCGCTTTCAAGCTCCTGGCCGCCGGCCTGATAGCGATAGCGGATGATGGGCTTGGCATCGTTCCGATCGTCCGAGGCGTGCGTCGCCGGCTGATCGACCCGGGAGACCGTGATGATGCCCTCGACCTTGTCCCAGCTCCGCGCGGCCTGCATTCGGCCCCGCATGCGGATCAGGTTGAACAGCATCAATCCAAACAGCAACATCGAGATTCCGGCGGCAATCTGCGTCCACATCAATTGATGGGCATCCAGCATCTGATTTCCTTGGCTCTCCGATGGCGACCGCTATTGGTCGCGGCGAGCGCGGGTTGCGTTCACGGCATTGTGGGGGCTGTGGGAGCGCAACGCGCCGCGAGGATGCGCAGCTGTTTGGAATGTGAGTTGGAGAGCGATGTGGTTGCCCACACTCCGTCATTGCGAGCGCAGGGAAGCAATCCAGAATCTCTCCGCGGAGACACACTGGATTGCTTCGCTGCGCTCGCAATGACGAGATCGGGGTAGAGAGCCTCTGCCGTTCAACAGGCGAGGTCTGCGACGATGAATTAATACAGGTGTTTTGCCAGACGCATCAAGCTGCTTTCGCAGAACCGAAAATTCCTTAAGCTTTTCAACCCCATTCTACTTTGCATGGGGTTGTTTTCTCATTTTTTGTTTTAGCAGTCTGCTGAAAAACCCCCTCGCCACGGAGGGGGTCTGATGATTCACTTTATCATCTCGAATCGGTGGAGACGATCATGCGCGGCAGATTTATGG
>NZ_JADPKQ010000215.1:0-11088 GCF_023074015.1 Bradyrhizobium sp. 142 | reverse complement strand
ATGGCATTTGCCATCGCTTCACCTCCACCGATCAGCTCATGCCAGGCTGTATCGCAGGCGAACCTCGCGATGGCGAGGTGGGGGCCTCATGCCGGTTACGCTCAATCGAGCCATCGCATGTCCTGCACGCCCACGACGTGTCGTGGGTGAAGGCGTGAAGTTTTGTCCGAGAGCCGGATGCGGGGTGTGCTGCAGATGCACACGGAAGGGGGTTTGCAGTGAACAACTGACCGTGGGGATAAGCTGCGCGAAAGATGAGGGCGGGCCCCTCGGGATCGGCTTTCAGGAGCAGGTCCCAAACCAGTCCAAGCTGCTGCGTTCAAAAGGCGTGGTGGTGAGCGTTGGATCAAAAGTCCGAATGAAATTCGGGCAGGTGAGCATTCGAGAGACGAGCGTGAGCAAACCCTCAGTGACGCGCCGAAAGGCTTTAGACACTGCCAAAACCAGAGGCGCTCGCATCCTCTGGGATAAATCTGTCGGTTACCTGGTTACTGGGCAGATAGCAGTCGGCGTATAGGGGGCGTGAAGCGGATGCAGGCTTTCGTGTGGAACTGCAGGAACCAGTCCCTGGATGCCAAGGGAGAAGCTGAAGCGGCCAAAACTGCGAGGCGAGAGTACCGAAGCCAGGGCCTGGGGCGGACCGACCCGTACTAGCGGTGAAGGCCCCGTAATCGGGCCGGAGCAAAGGGGTCGGGTCAGGACAAATCGTATTGACGTACCAACTGGAAACAGGATGACGACGACGATCACGACAAACAAGCCGTTTCATATCGATAAGAAACGTGTGTACGACGCTTACAAAGCGGTCAAATCCAATGCGGGTTCGGCCGGTGTGGATGGACAGACGATCGAGCAGTTCGACTCCGACTTGCAGAACAATCTCTACAAGCTTTGGAATCGGATGAGCTCGGGAAGCTACTTTCCTCCACCGGTGCGCGCCGTCTCCATTCCCAAAAAGGCTGGAGGCCAGAGGATTTTAGGTGTGCCAACCGTAGCGGATCGAGTGGCCCAGATGGTTGTCAAACAACTCATTGAGCCGGACTTGGACCCAATATTTTTGGCAGACTCCTATGGCTATCGGCCGAGAAAATCGGCACTCGATGCTATCGGCGTCACGCGCAAGCGGTGCTGGAAATACGACTGGGTTCTCGAGTTCGACATCAAAGGTCTGTTCGACAATATCGACCACGAACTTTTGCTACGGGCTGTCCGGAAGCACGTGACGTGCAAGTGGGCGCTGCTCTACATCGAACGATGGCTGACGGTACCTATGGACAAGGATGGAATAATTATCGAGCGAACCCGCGGCACCCCTCAGGGTGGCGTGATTAGCCCTATATTATCCAACCTTTTCCTGCACTACACTTTCGACCTCTGGATGGGACGGGCGCACCCCGACCTCCCATGGTGTAGGTATGCAGACGATGGCCTAGTGCACTGCCGGAGCGAGCAAGAAGCGGAAGCCCTAAAGGCCGAGCTACAAACTCGCCTGGCAGAATGCGGGCTTGAGATGCACCCCACCAAAACCAGGATTGTCTACTGTAAGGACAGCCGGCGGAAGGGGAGCTATTCGAACGTCAAGTTTGACTTCCTTGGCTACTGCTTCCGGCCGCGACGGGCAAAGAACTCACAAGACGCCTCGGTGTTTTGCAGTTTTCTGCCTGGGGTCAGCGCTTCGGCGCTGAAGTCTATGCGGGCGGCAATCCGGGATTTGAACCTCCGAAGACGGACCCATGTGTCAATGGCTGACATCGCTCGGCAGCTCAATCCACTCCTGCGGGGGTGGATTGAGTATTACGGTCGATTCACGCGGGCGGCTCTGGGGCCAATCCTTCGATACGTCAATCAGACAATCGAGGCTTGGATGATGCGGAAGTTCAAACGCTTTATGGGTCGCAAGGCCAAGACCGGCCGCGTTCTCGAACGACTATCTCGCGAACGTCCCGGGTTGTTCGCACACTGGAAGATCGGCATACGCGGCTCGTTCGCCTGATGGGAGCCCAGTGAGGCGAGAGTCTCACGCTGGGATCTATGAGAGGCCGGCGGTGAGATTCCGCCGGCCTACTCGACAGATTGGGGCTTGCCGGAGAAGAGCCTGCACGGCGCGCTGCGCTTGTCCCTGTCGCGTGAGACAACCCTCGAAGAGGTCGACCAGGTCGTCTCCGTACTGTCAAACATTGTGGCTCACCTGCGCGCCAACTCGCGGGAGGCTAAACCACCCAAGTATGCATCGCGGTCCAGAAAATTGACCTCATGAAACTCTTGAGTCGCCGCTCTCTTGATGCGGGCCTTTTGCAAGAAAGATCTCGAAGAGCCGATCGTGGAATCCGAGTATGAAACGCTCTGGGGCCGTTGGATCAGAATGGCCAATGGCTGGATGCTCGATCTGCCCGAGATGGCGAGCGACACGCCGCTCCCGATCACAATAAATGCCAGGACGCGGGGGAAGACAGGGGGACTGATGAAGGCGCTCCCGCGAATTGAGTTTGTCAACGCAGCCGACGCGAAGGCGATTCTTACTGATCTTGCGGTGAGGATGAGAGTTCAGCATTGTTCCGTATCTCGGAACTGGCCTCGCCGAGTTGATCGGACCAGATATGCCAATGACACAGGAGGCCTTCTGCCTTCTCCAGCAAATGCGCTACCGCGCCAGGCCAAAGGCAACGTCTGGGCGCCGGCGCAGAATGTCGAGAGCGACACACATCGCTCCACCGTGACGGCATTGATGGTCCAGGCGTTCGCCCGCCGGTGGAGCCGACACCACGGCATCATCATCTAGCATCCTTACCACTGCCTGTGATAGTCGACTCTTGGTACGACGGCCCGATGCGGACGGCACTCGGTACGCGCGACGGATGGGGTGAGGTGCAAGGTATCGCGCGCTCCGGCATCCACGTCGATTGCTGGTATCCAATTTACGATCCCGCGGGCCAAGAGGTTGATCATGCCTCGGCGGCCCATTGGCCTACTGTGCTGCGCAAGCCGCACGGCAGCGTGCTGCCGGTCAAGAGCTTACTGACGCTGATTATGTTGAGGTTCTGACTGAAATCGGCATCCAGACACCAGTTCCCAACCCCATCAAGGAAAGGCGGAACGGACGGAGCTTCCTCTTCTTCGGCTGTCGCTTCAATGATCGGCTTTGCTGGTTGTGCGCGGCAGATCACCAAACGCTCGGCTGAAGTCCATTGCGCGATCGTCGATCCGCAAGCACTCTCGCGCAACGAACTCTGCTTTCTGGTCGAGCAACACCGACACTGATCGCGATATGGCTCCCGCACGCGATAGAGATGTTGAGCGCCAAGTAGCGGCGCAAAGTGGGCTGCTCGCCGCGGTCCGCTAGTAGGGAGAGGTCGCATCGCAAACGACCGGTGCGGGTTGGGAGATTTCACGCGAGCTCAATGAGAACCCAACGGCCATCTCCGTCACAATTGCGACGCCTGTCGCATTTGCGACGTGTGAACTGTCGCTGACGCGTGCACAACTGTGCGGATCACGTCTAGCTAACTCATTCACAGGGCGAAAATGCCATCGCCATCCGAGATGGCACGCGAGTTGCTAACTCTCGTTCTGTGGCCGCTCAGGCTGGTCGCCATGGGCACACTTGGTAGAGAATTGAATATGAGCGCTGTTGCCGGACGCGGAAAACATGTCAAAGATGCTGAGGATAGCGGCGGGATGCGGGTCATCGCCGATTATAAGGGTTCCCGGAGCTCTTCGAAGAATGGCAAAGGGAGCTATGGGTCACAGGCTGCCACAGGCGATCTGCCGTCCGAAATCTGGGACAAAGTTAGGACTCATCCCTGCTATAGCGAAGAAGCTCATCATCATTACGCTCGCATCCATGTCGCAGTAGCGCCGGCTTGCAATATTCAATGCAACTACTGCAATCGTAAGTACGACTGCGCCAATGAATCGCGTCCGGGTGTTGTTACTGAGAAGCTCACTCCTGAGCAGGCGGCGAGAAAGCTGCTCGCGGTCGCCACCAGAATTCCACAACTGACTGTGCTCGGTATCGCCGGCCTCGGCGATGCCTTGGCCAATCCGAAAACGACTTCTCGTGCCACTGATCTCCGCGCCCGAGCACGGCACAGCATTCGGGCTCAAAGGCCAGCGAGGCCCGACAGCGCAGGAATTGGCGGCGCTGCAGGATGCTTGTGAAGGTCACATAAAGATGATGCGGCATTGCCGCCAGTGCCGCGCTGACGCCGTCGCCTGCTCGGAGATGATCGCAGCAGCGAGTTCACCATAGAGAAGGTCATGGCCATGGACGTTCAATATGACCTCGAGACGCGCAAGGCTTATCAGGCCAAGATTGAGGATGAGCCTGCGGCGAGGATCACGACCAGGCAGAAAGAGTTAGCGGAACTCGCTGGCGAAATGAGCGAGGTCAAGCTTCTGGCCGCGGTCGCAACCAAAGGCTCGGGCCTCATTAATGAGCATTTTGGGCATGCTAGGGAGTTCCAAGTATACGAACTCTCGACATCCGGCGTCAAACTCGTCGGGCACCGTCGTGTCGACGTTTACTGCCAGGGCGGATATGGCGAGGAGGATCGGCTTGCGGGCATCATCCGCGCCATCAACGACTGCCATGCTGTATTCGTGGCCAAGATTGGTGGCTGCCCAAGAGACATTCTGATCAATGCTGGGATCGAGCCGGTCGATCAATACGCGCACGATACCATCGAGAAATCGGCGATCGGCTGGTTCAGGGGCTATCTCCATAAAATCAAGAGCGGTGAAATCCGGCACGTCAAGCGCGGCGACGCCGCGATGCGGCAAGAACCGCTGACCTCGGTCGCGTAAGAGGTTGTATCGATGCCATTCAAGATCATCGCCTCGCAATGTACGAGTTCCTCGGCTTGTGAACCCTTATGCCCGAATGTTGCAATGTCGGAGAAGGCCGGAATCTTCGTAATTGAACCCAAGAAGTGCACCGAATGCATCTCTATTTTGACGAGCCGCAGTGTGTCGCTGTCTGTCCAGTTGAAAACACCAACGTTCGACACATCAGTGCCGCGTTACCAGGCGCCTGCCTAAAGGGGGTGTGCTCGTGAACTTCATGCCGAGCTCCGTCACTGCAAAGTCGCGAGTATCGCCGTGTGCATTGACGGCGCCGCAGGCGTCGACTTGCAATTTCCTGTCATGGCCATGGATTACTCAGGATCGATCGCCAACATCGGTGCGTAGGCGGCGCCGCGGGCCCCATAAGAAAGTCATGGAGCGCAACGGTCCAGAGTTGCGCCTCGATGCCGAGCGCCCACTAAGCAGCGCTGTCATCGATTTGACCCACGCCGCTGTGCTGACGGGCCTGTTCTTCGCCGAGCCAGGTGCACCGCCTTGCAATGTCGAAGCGTCCACCTGTCAGAGGAGGAAAGCTGCCCATGAACCTGGACCCAGTCATTCCACTATCAGGCAGCAAGGGAGCGTTGGTCGCGCACACGCGGCTCGACGAAGGTCTGCTACCCGAAGCCGAGGATCAGCAATGGCAGACCGGGCTCTTCTATCATCTGGACGGAGTGGCCGAAAACACCTGCTCGAAGCAGAGACGTTGGCCTCTGTCCCGATCGAGCTCTACCGCTTCGACTTCTACAGACTCGCTGGGCTAAGACGTCGGAGGTGGCAAAGCTCTGCATTTTATTGCGGCTGTTGGATCGGGACGCAGCGCATCGCGCCGCGCCGGCTTGGCTGGCTGATGAATGATGAGGCCATTGAGTTTCGCCGCATGGTGGCACGACCTATGCGGCTGCTTGCCATGGTGAACGACCCCGACACCTCCGTGCACCTCGAGTTTGCGCAGCGACTTTCACCTCATTCGGTAACCGCTCTGAACCGCGAACCTGAACGGCATGTCCGCTACGAAGTGGCGATTCGCCTCGCGGATGACGAGTCGGCATGTCTCATCGCAGACGAGGACAATATGCTGCCGAAGAGCACCTCTGCTCGCGTCTCCGTGCGCCCTGCAGGTTCGCGAGGGGGCGGTGCATGAACATGATCGTTCGCGACAGTGATGTGGTCCAGCTAAGCGGGCCGCCCGCGTTCAGCTTCGGCGAGAAGGTGCGGGCCAGCAGTACCATCCGCAATGACGGCACCCTTCGCGGCAAGGAGATCGGCGAGATTCTGGCCAAGAAGGGCGACGTGGGTTATGTCGTTTCCATCGGCACGTTCCTGCAGAAATTCTATATCTACGGTGTCGAATTTCTTGAAAGTGGCTACCGCGTCGGCATGGGGCGCAACGAGCTCGACCCGGTCGACGAGGGCGTAGATGATCTGCCATTGCCGGAAGCGGCTGTGTCATGACAGAGCCGCGCGTTCCAAAATATCGATCGGGCCAGCGCGTGAAAACCGCAGTCAATCTCATCAATGACGAGTCAGTTGCCATCGCGCCGCCTGATGGGATCCTGGTCGGCGCCGGTGCTATCGGCGAGATCGTCCGGGTCGCGATGCATACCGAAGCGAGCGTGCCGATTTATCTTGTAGACTTTGGTGAGCGGCTGGTCGTTGGTTGTCTTGAAGAAGAGATCACAGTCCTTTGAGGGGATGTTCTCGCAATGAGAGTGTCGAGAAAGGTGCCGGTCGGGCTGATCCCGCATCCGAACGAGCTAGATCGCAAGCGGATCGAACGTGCTTTGATCTCGCGCAAGCACTATCGCTATGTCTCGCCGAGTGTAACGCCGGTAAAGGCTGGCTATCTCATTGAGAGTCCCTGCTGCTCGCGCAATATCGACAACTATGGCGGTCAGATCGATGTCGCGCTATTTCATTACGATGCCGTGAGCGGGATCTGGAAACTGTTCTTCAAGAATCATGCGCGAGGAAGCTGGAAATTTTACAGCATTTTCCACCGGCTTGCGTCGGCGATCGACGAATTGAACACGGATCCCGAGCGGCTGTTCTGGCAGTGATGCTCATTTTGCAGCAGTCATATAGGAGCCACAATGGCGCTCGCCACAGAACAATTGATCGAAATCGAACGCCTGCTTGCGACAGCTAACACAGACACTAGCGCCGTTGCTGACCTAAGGCGCCGCTTTCCGCAGCTCACCTTGGTTCGATGTGATGCGTCGGATGTGACGCAGCAGCCATTCCGGCGTCTTCCGCAGTTTGACCTGCATCTAATCGATGGATCGGACCACTGCATGCAGATTACGGCCGATCAGGCGCGAGCGACTGGATTGGTGCTGGCTAGAAGGCATGTTGCGCAGTGATCGGCACTGGACCCGCAGAGAATCGCCTCGATGACGCGGAGGCGGTGAATGCAATTCCGCTCTCGGATCCTGATATCATTGTAGCCGACTCTCTGCCGTCGAAGCGCTATTGTGTTCGCAGCGAATTTCTAGTCGGTCGACGACTGAGACGCTCGAACCAGCTTTCGCGGTCTATGTTGGCCGCAAGTATAGCGTTGCGGTTCCAAGCGCACGATTGGGCTCCTGCTTGGCCTGAAGGCGCTCGGTATCGAGCGGACCAAGAGGTAATCGCCTCCTCGTATTCGTTTCTCAAGCCGTCCATGCCATCAATCTCGCGGACGCACGGGCGGAGTTTGCCGACATCGACTGTTGGTCCGAAACGAGCTCACGGCAATGCCGAAGAACGTATGAGGCCTAACACACGGGCGATTATCGCCGCCAACCCGAACGGGCCACCCGGCACCAATGCAGGTGCGAAGTTCAAGTCGCGGCGCGGGGTCCACCCCAAAGGGGACGAAACTGAACACGTCACAATCGAGCAGCCCACCGGTCTCTAAACCTGGCAAAAAAAACGGGAACGATATGAATCCGCAGATCATCATTCACGTCCGCTTCGCCCCGAATGGCAGGGTGATCCAGATCAGCGAGCGCCCGGCGAGGCTCACGCCCGACCAATGGTTTGATGTTCTCAAGGCCCGAGCCGGCTCTGCCTATCGCCCACTGTCCCATGGTCGTGGCGTTTTTCGGTTGACCCGGGCCGCAGTTGATATCTTCAAGCAAGAAACTGTGACGCTGGCATGAGCGAAGAGATCATCGATATCGTGGCTAGCCACGAGATTGAGGTGTTCGCAGGCTGTCCAGCCGATGCGATCGAGCGGGTGGCGCCAGGGCGTACAGTCTGTCGCGGATCGAAGACATCGGCGAGGGCCTGCCGGTTACAATTCTTGTGATCCTGACTTCCGGCAATGATACTATTTCGATTATGTCAATCGTTGCTGGCACGACGGAGTTTGGCTTAAGATCGGTCACTGTGGGTTGTTCTCCCCGGGTCGGTCATGATTCAGATACAACGGCACGGTGCGACCTTGGAGGTCGACAGTGGGTTTGCATCGGGGCCCCGTAATGGACACGCGCTTAGATCGGTTGCACTCCACGCTGTAGTCGACAGTTGGGTCCGAGTGTCCGGGGGTCCGTATAGTCGCGATCCGTCGGCTTTGCGAAACACCCACGTGCCAGTCTCGTTCCTCCGACAACCGATCGACAGGCCTCGTCCGATTGATACCAAGACGGGCGTTTTGCGCACCGGCTTGTCCAGCCGCGCACTGCGGCTTTCGAGCGTCTTATCCCTGATGCGCCTGACCATCGCCGATGCCTCAGCTTCATTCCGAAAGTGTCCAGCCGGAGTCCAGGGGACAAGGATGTATACGGGACTGATACTGGCGGACGCCAGCGCACTCGAATCCTTGAGACGCCCGGCAATTTGAAGATCTCTATAATAGGGCGTCGTGTCCTTCTCTCAGCTGAACAAGAACAAACTTCGCTCAGAAGCATGCCTTGGCCGCGGGAGGAGCCCATGGGAGAGAGACAAAAGCTCGCTAGCGTTTCTTTCCTGCGGAGCCTTTAGCGCCCTCTGCTTTTCGAAAGCTGTACAAGCGGAAGACACCGCTCAGCATATGTTAGGTGAATCATCCCGTTCACGTCGCGATACGCGAGAAACCGACAAGTCTGAGTTGGCAGCTGATTTAGACGGTTGCGTCTTACAAGGGATATTTTCCCAAAATTACCCAGATGCTGAGTCCGGGCGCCAGCGACCAATGCGACCTCATCTGGAATAATCACGATCGGGGCAGGGCCGCGCCTCATAAGGTCGAAGCAGGACAGTTCGAGTCATCTCCAAAATGCTGAGCGAAAAACACCGCGTATCCACGGACGACCGCTGGGATAAAGTTCTATCGCTCCGATCTCATCGGCAAAGGCTGCCGCAGAGCCGGAATGATCTCGTGGGATTGCTCATGCCCTGCATCGGAAGAGAAAAGTGAAGCGGGTTATGGCATGGGCTACACCGACGCAGCCTTTTGTTTCTGGTGGACCCTCTGGAACAATAACTACGAAGTCTTCGCAGCAGATGGCTGGACGCCCGATGATCAGTTCGGCCTTTCGGTTGCAGGCGGCGAACACTGCGAGGGCCATTCTCGGATCCTATTATCTGTTCGAGGCATCGAATGTTCTTGATGACCTGAGCGAGCCGAAAGACATCTGACCGTCAAGAACATCTGCTTGTTAGACGCCTGCTCATGCCAAATGCAAGGAAATGCGCCTATAGCCGCCTCTTCCCAGTCGCACCGGCTTTCACGGAAACCGGAGTTCTTGCCCTTGAGGGGCAGCGCCGCGTGCTCGAATGCATGATCGACGAGCGCGTCGATGGATCTGCATTCTGGCTCATTGTTCCGAGCAGTTCCTGTTATCGGAGCAGGAGTGCGATATATTGGTTGATTTGTCCCTGGCTCATGTGGGTAGTCGCAAGGCGGTCATGATCACATGCAAACATTTCAGCACGCAATTTGCAATCGAGCGCGCCCGCTATGCGGCCGCGCGTGGCGCAAGCCTTCTGATGCTGATGCCGCCCTACCACGGCCTGAGCCTCAACGCAGACGCGCCTCGATGCTCGATCGTTTCGGCCGTATCGCAGATGCGGCCAAGATTTCGATCCTGGACCTGAATGCGCTGCTCAGTGGCGTGACGTTAACAATGTCGTTTCTGGTGCGCCTTGCCCGGGAGATGCCGCGCTTTAGTTATTTCAATATGGAGGTGCCGTTTGCCGCGGCGAAGCCGCGGACGTTGACTGACGCCGGAGGAGAGGCAATCCTAGGCCCCTTCGACGGAGAGGAAGCCATTACAATGATGCCAGATCTCGACGCTGGTGCGAGCGGGACGATACCGGGCGCGCTGCTTCCTGATCTATTGCGTCCAGTGATCGATCATCACACGACGGGACGCAGGCGGGAAGCCGCCCTGCCTATGGAAGAGTGCTGTCGTTAATCCGTTTCGAGAACCGCCAGGCCTGCGCGCCGCCACGGGCGCGACGTGACATAGCTAAAGGAAATTCACCCCGCACTAGCTCGCCCGCGAGGTCAATCCAATGGCGCTCCATTGGTGACGCTAAGCCGCCCACATGTCCGCTTCCGCCAGGGATCAAGAGAGGTGCGGTACCGACGAATTCACCTCCACAAACAGCGCCGTGAGGAAAAGAGCTTTAGCGGCTTATTGGAATAGGAGAGGCGACGCAAGCCGACCGGGCGCGCACGAGGCCGGAACCGGTGGTTGGCTGTCCCCGATAAGGTTTGAGCCTTTCAATTCGTCAGTGCGCGCATTGTCGGCTGAAGACGTACATTCGTAGAGGTGCTAGGGAGGAGGTTTGGAGATGACCGGGACGCTCAATGGGACTACGTCGCATGCTTGGACGAGGCGGTCGCGCTCGAGAGTCCGCAATGCAGCCATGGAAATCGACAAAATCGATGCTCGTCTTCTTGATCTCGTTTAACGCAACAATCGCCTAAGCAGTGAAGAACTCGGCGCGAAAGTTGGTCTATCTGCATCCGGAGTTCAGCGCCGACTAAAGCGCCTACGAAAGGAGTACGTGATAGAATCAGACGTCTCAATCATTTCGCCAAGCGCGATCGGCCGAAACGTGACTATGCTGGTCCTCATTTTCTTTGAGCGCGATCGCGCCGAGATTATTGATCGCTTTAAGCGGGGGATCCGCACTATGACGGAGGTGATGAGCGGATTTTACGTCGCGGGCCAACGATCACCCCGCAGGGCTTGGCCGGCCGCGCGGCGATCTCCAAAGGCGTCGTTTGTGCCGGCGAAATACGCTCGGACTCGCCAGCTGTCCCGCCACCGC
>NZ_JADPKQ010000533.1:0-11172 GCF_023074015.1 Bradyrhizobium sp. 142 | reverse complement strand
GCCCTTTTCTGTGTCTCGACAACCAGAAAGTATCCGGTTCACGCTGGATTTGCCGGGCATGCGCTGCGGCATAGTGAATCATTCCCGGGACAGCCCTGCCGCCAGCGGGGGAGGGAGCGCATTTCCTCCGTGGCGGCATCTCGCCGAAGCTATCCGCCCGCCGCCCTCCCCGTGGTTTACGAAACCTTCAGTGCTCGCCTCTAATGATAACGGTTGCTTAGAACAAGCTTCCGTCAATCCGCTCAGGACGAGCCGCGCGTCATGGCCAAGGCCGAGTTATCAATCATCGACGAGGTCGAATCTGCGATCAGGCTTGGCTCGCCGGAAAAGGGCCTCGAAACGGCCCGGCGCGTCACCGACCTGTTCCTGTCATCCGCCGGAAGCTTCGACGACGAGCAGATCCTGCTATTCGATGACGTGCTCGACCGCCTGATCGGCACCATCGAGCTGCGCGCGATCGCCGACATCGGCGCGCGCATTGCACTGGCCGAGATCAGCACGCAGCTCGCGCCGATTGCCCAGGCGCCGCCGTCAGTGATGCGCCGTCTCGCCAACAATGACGAGATCCGCATTGCCGGTCCCGTGCTTCAGGAATCCGCGCGTCTTGACGATGGCGAACTGGTGCAGATCGCAAGGTCCAAGGGCGAGCCGCATCTGCTCGCAGTCGCCGGCCGCTGGTGGCTGAAGGAGATCGTCACCGACGCGCTGCTGGCGCGCCGCTATCCGAGCGTCAGCCGGCGGATTGCCGCCAATCCCGGCGCGCGCGTCTCGGGAGCAGGATTTGCCGTCATCGTCGCACAGTCCGAGTCCGATCCGGAATTGGCCGTGAGCGTCGGGGTGCGTGTCGACCTGCCGTCGGAGCTGCGCCGCCAGCTGGTGCGCTCGGCCACGGATGCCGTTCGCGCGCGGCTGCTGTCGCGCGCGCCGCCGCATCTGTTCGAGGAGATCCAAAGCGCCATCGCGGCCGTTACCGTCGGTGTCGAGCGCGAGATGTCCGGTGTCCGCGATTTCGAAGGCGCCAAGCGCGCCATCGCAAATCTCAAGGGAGCCGGCCAGCTCAGCGAAGCGGCGCTGTTCGGTTTCGCCGCGCAGCGGCGCTATGAAGAAACCGTCGCTGCCTTGGCCGCGCTGTCCGGATCGACCATCGAGGTCATTCGCCCGCTGATGCAGAGCCTGCGCGAGGACGGACTGCTGGTGCCTTGCCGCGCGGCACAGCTCAGCTGGGAGACGACGACCGCCGTGCTCGAAAGCCGGTTCGCCACCGGAGCGATGAAGCCAGCCGATCTGGCCAAGGCGCAAGGCAATTTTGTCCGCATGACGCCGGAGAACGCACGGCGCACGCTGAGATTCTGGCAGGTGCGAGCGTCTTAAAGTTGGCCGTTTGGGCGACGCCGCGTCCACATCCTCAATGTCGTCCCGGCGAAGGCCGGGACCCATAACCCCAGGGAGAAGTTTGGCGAAGGCTGGTCGTTCGGGATTAGTTAGAACCGTCCGCGTTCGATAGACCTCGCAGTATGGGTCCCGGCCTTCGCCGGGACGACATTCAGGTAAGCACGGCGTCTCAGCACCTACACCGTGAGCCGCCCACCATCGCTGCCACTGATTCTGAGCGGCACCACACTGCCCACACGCTCTCCCGCAATCGCTACCGGCAGATAGTGCTCCGTCCGCCCTTGGCTTTCGCTCTCAATCAGCACATCGCGCCTCGCGCCGATTTCGGCTTGCAGCCTCTGCCGCAAGGCCTCGTCGCCCACCGCCCGCAACCGCCTCGCGCGCTGCTTGATCTCGGGACCTGCGACCTGCGGCATGCGCGCGGCCGGCGTGCCGGGGCGCGGCGAATAGGGAAAGACGTGCAGGAAGGTGAGGCCGCATTCTTCGACGAGGTCGAGCGAGCGGGAAAACATCTCCTCCGTCTCGGTCGGGAATCCCGCGATGATGTCGGCGCCGAGCGCGATGTCCGGCCGCAGGCGGCGCACCTCGTCGCAGAACGCGATTGCGTCGCCGCGCGAATGCCGCCGCTTCATGCGCTTCAAGATCAAGTCGTCGCCGGATTGCAGCGACAGATGCAGATGCGGCATCAGCCGCGGATCGTCGGCGATGGCATCGAGCAGATGGCTATCTGCCTCGATCGAATCGATCGAGGAAATGCGCAGGCGTTTTAGCTCCGGCACATGCTGCAGGATTTGCTTGGTCAGCATACCGAGCCTGGGCGCGCCCGGAAGATCAGTGCCGTAGCTCGTGAGATCGACGCCGGTGAGCACGATTTCGGCATGGCCGCGCTCGGCAAGCGCCCGCACCTGATCGACCACGGCCCCCATCGGCACCGAGCGTGAATTGCCGCGGCCATAAGGGATGATGCAGAAGGTGCAGCGATGATCACAGCCGTTCTGCACCTGCACGAACACGCGCGGCAGGCCGGCGGAAAAGCCGCCGATGAGATGCGGCGCCATCTCCTTCACGGCCATGATGTCGCTGACCGCGATCTTTTCGCCGGCGCCGATGTCGAATGCATCGCGCGCCGCGCGCCAGGCCGATGCGCGCATCTTGTCGTCATTGCCGACGACGCGATCGACCTCGGTCATGCCGGCGAACATCTGGCTTTGCGTCTGTGCGGCGCAGCCGGTGACGACGATGCGCGCACCGGGCCGCTCGCGCCTCAGCTTGCGGATCGACTGGCGCGCCTGCGCTACCGCTTCGTTGGTGACGGCGCAGCTGTTGATGACGATGGTATCGGACAGCCCCGCGCCCTCCGCCTCGCGGCGGATCACCTCGGCCTCGAACGCATTGAGACGACAGCCGAAGGTGACGACTTCGACGCCCATCACGCGACCGGCGCGAACAGCGCCGGATCGAAGGCGCCCTCATATTCGAAGGTCGCCGTGCCCGTCATCAGCACGTGGTCGTCGCGCTCGCGCCATTCGATGCCGAGCTTGCCGCCGGGCAGCGTGATCTCGACATTGCGTTCGGTGCGCTTCAGGCGCGCCGCGGCCACCGCAGTCGCGCAAGCCGCCGAGCCGCACGCCTTGGTCAGGCCCGCGCCGCGCTCCCAGGTGCGGATCGTGATGTGGTCGCGATCGACGATATGCGCGAGCGTGATGTTGGCGCGCTGTGGGAAGATCGGGTGATTCTCCAGCAGCGGGCCGAAGCGCTCGAGGTCATAGGCATTGACGTCGTCGACCCAGAAGATCGCGTGCGGATTGCCCATGCTCAGCGCTGACGGCGAATGCAGGATCGGATTGTCGATGGGCCCGATCTGCAATTCGATATAGCGGGTATCGCGAAACTCTTCCGCCAGCGGAATGTCCTGCCAGCCGAACCTGGGCGCGCCCATATCCACGGTGTAGAGATCCGGCGCCGGGCCCTGCCAGCAATTGAGCAGCCCCGCCGGCGTCTCGAACGTTACCGTGGTCTGCCCGGTCTTCTCGAAGATGCGCCGCACCACGCAGCGCATGCCGTTGCCGCAGGCGCCGGCCTCCGAGCCGTCATTGTTGTAGATGCGGATGAAGGCTTCGGTGCCGTCGAGCCGCGGCTTCTGGAGCACCATGAGCTGGTCGTAAGCCACGCCGCCCTGAGCCGATGCGACCGTGCGGGCGTCGTCCGGCGTCACCGGCGCGGCGGAATCGCGCATGTCGACAACGACGATTTCGTTGCCGATGCCGTTCATCTTAGCAAATGCGTGGTTGGCCAGCGCGCTCATGAAAAGTCCTGAATTCGCGTGCCTTATATGGCGATCCTGGGCGCCTTGGCCAGTGCTTTGCCGCGCACGCCCATGACGCATCTGTCATGGGACGAATTCGGCGCTCGCGTGTTAGAACGGCGCGGTTCGCGCATGCCGGGACGCGCGGCCGGTTAAGGCCTTGGTGGGTTAAGGCCTTGGCGGGTTAAAGCCTTGGCGGGTTAAAGCCTTGGTGCGTAAGGTTTTGGGGAGAATAGAATGAATCGCTTTTGCCGTCTCGCTTTGGCCGCGCTGATCCCGGCAGCAGCCATGTCGTTTGGTCCGTTCGCCACGTTGGCACAGAGCCCGAGCCCGGCGCCGGCGGCCTCGGCCAGTCCCTCGCCGGCGCCGTCGGCATCGCCCTCCCCGGCCGCGAGTGCCCCGGCCGCGAGCGCTTCGCCTGCGCCTGTGGCAACGCCGTCGCCTGCCGCCAGCGCCTCACCGGCGCCCAGCCCAGCACCGCCGGCCGCTGCGGCCGCCACCCCCGCCCCGGTGCAGACCGCCGATCCCTTCGGCCAGGAGACCGCGCTCGAGCCGAAGAAGGTCGTGATGGTCAAGGGCACTGCCAATTGGGATTCCGCCTTCGACACGCTGATCGACGCTTTCAAGGCGCTGAATGCGCTCCTGGACAAGCAGGGCATCAAGCACGCCGGCAATTCGATGATCGTCTATACCTCGACGGACGATACCGGCTTCACCTTTCTCGCCGAAATCCCGGTCGAGCAGGATCCGAAAAACCTGCCCAAGGACATGAGCGTCGGCAAATCGCCGGAGGGCAAGGCGCTGAAATTCGTCCATCGTGGCTCCTACGACAACATGGACAACACCTATGAGGCGATCACCAATCACCTCGACGACAAGAAGCTCGAAGCCAAGGACACGTTCATCGAGGAGTACCTGACCGATCCTCTCAAGACGGCCGAGGACAAGCTCGTGATCAATGTTTTCGTACCGCTGAAGTGAGACTGATGAAGAAGCCTGTTGCCCTTTTTGCTTCCCTTGCCGCCGTTTTCGCCGCCACGCTTTTTGCGACGCCCGCGCTCGCCGACGATTTTCCGGCCGTCATCTCCGTGAGCGGCGAAGCGACGGTGTCCGCCGCGCCCGACCTCGCGCACATCGACGCCGGCGTCGCCAATGACGCCAAGTCGGCCAAGGAGGCCTCCGACGCCAACAACGCGGCGATGGGCAAGGTGCTGCTGGCGCTGAAGGGGGCCGGGATCGCCGAGAAGGACTACCAGACCTCGCGTCTGTCGCTTCAGCCGCAATACGCGCCGAACCGCAGTAGCGGCGCCTCGCCGGTGGTCGGTTTCCGCGCCAGCAACCGCGTCACCGTGAAGATTCGCGACGCGACCAAGGTGGCCGGCATCATCGATACGCTGGTCAGCGCCGGCGCCAACGATATCGGCAACATCTCCTTCGAGGTGACCCAGGCGTCGAAGTTGCTCGACGATGCCCGCGAGCAGGCGGTTGCCGATGCCCGCCGCAAGGCCGAGATCTACGCCAAGGCCACCGGCGTCACGCTCGGCGCGCCGCTCAGCCTTTCCGAGGGCGGCGGACCGGTGCCGCTGTTCAAGGGGCGGATGGCCACCGCGCCGATGGCCGCACCGGCTGCGGTTGCGCCGGGCGAGGAAACGCTGTCCGTGACGGTGAATGTGAGCTGGGCGATCAAGCAGGGGCAGTAATAAGTAGAGCGCCGCAAGAGGCACGCTGGAGCAACAACAATAGTGTCGTCCCGGCGAAGGCCGGGATCCATAACCACAGGAAGTGGTTGTGACGCGAAGCTGGTAACTCCGAGTCTTCGCCAAACTGGATCCTGCGGCTATGGGTCCCGGATCTGCACGCGCTGAGGCACGCTTGTCCGGGACGACGAACCGTGTGTGTGGAGCTGGACTAAATCTCCACCACCTGCCCCGGCTTCATCGCCATGAACCGCTCCTGCGGAATCTTCGCGGCATCCAGCGCTTCGACCAGCGCCTTGGCCGGCGCATCGATCGCTTCGTCCGTCAGCTGAAACGTCCCATGGTGATGCCCGAGCGCGGCCTGCGCGCCGCAATCGGCGAGCGCCTTCACCGCATCCTCCGGATTCATGTGCTGGTCGCGCATGAACCAGCGCGGCTCGTAGGCGCCGATGGGCAGGATCGCCAGACGGAGCGGCCCATGCGCCGCGGCGACGCGGCGGAAATGCCTGCCCTCGCCATAGCCGGAATCGCAGACGACATAGATTTTTCCGGCCGGCGTCTCCAGCACAAAACTTGCCCATAACGCCTTGTTGCGATCGAACATGCCGCGCGCCGTCCAATGCCTGGTCGGCACCAGCGTCACGGCAATTCCGCCACCGAGCTCGACGCGATCGTGCCAGTCGAACGCTTCCACCTTGATGGTGGCATCGGCGCTGCGCATCGTGACGTCATTGCCGAGCGGCGTGACCATGCGCGGGGCAAAATTTTTGGCGAGCCGCGACAGCGTCGCGACGTCGAGATGATCGTAGTGTCCGTGCGAGACCAGCACGACGTCGATCTTCGGCAATTTCTCGAATGCGATGCCGGGATCGTTGTGCCGTTTCGGTCCGGCGAAGCTGACCGGCGAGACCCGCATCGACCAGACCGGATCGACCAGGATGTTGAGGCCGCCGGTCTGGATCAGCCAGCTTGCATGACCGACGAAGGAGAGCCGTACCTTGCCGCCGTCGACGCGGGCCGGCGGCGTGTCGGCATGGGGGCTCGGCGCCCACACGGGCCAGGTCGCGCGTTGCCGCCCGCGGCCGAATTGCCAGCGCAGGACCTCGCCAAGCGATCTTGGCGGCGCGCCGTCCGGATCAAAGAAGTGCAGACCGTTGAAATGGTCGGAGGCGGGTCCGTCGTAGGTTTTCATGCGGGACATCCAGAGGAACGGAACGCCGATCAGCGCGGCGCCGCCGGCAAGCAGTCCGAAGATACGGCGGCGGGTGATCGGCACGGCTGGTCAGGGACGATACGCGAGGTAAGGCATCTCGCCTAATATGGGCGACACCTTGGAGAATGGAACCCGCGACCAAAAGCAGCACATTTTCAAAGCCTTGCCTTCCCAGAGGCGCCTCGGTACCCCAACTTTCCTTGACTTTCGGGCTGGACGGGCGTTTAACCCCCGCACTTTCTCGGAAAGGCTTTCTTTTCGACCCGCCCACTGGCCCTTGAGGCCAGAGGCCAACGCCCGACAGCGCTGTGCGCCCTCGGGCGCAAAGGTGTTTGGAACTAAGTCTTGGGCAATCGCCAAGACACATTCAGGGTCATCCCCCGCCTTGTGCGCAATTGCGCACTGGGGCGGGGGATCCAGTATTCCAGAGGCAGCTCGGCTTGAACCGAGACGCCGCGGCGTACCGGATGCCCCGGTCAAGCCGGGGCATGACAGCGGCGATTAACGGAGCGTTCCTCCCATCGGGAGGGTAGCAAGGACAACGGCATTGTTCGACAATCTGTCGGAACGGCTTGGCGGCATTCTCGATCGTCTGACGGGGCGAGGTGCGCTGACCGAAAAGGACGTCGATGCCGCGATGCGCGAGGTGCGCCGCGCGCTGCTGGAAGCCGACGTCGCGCTCGAGGTCGTGCGCAGCTTCACCGAGCGGGTCCGCGAGCAGGCGATCGGCGCCACCGTCGTGAAGTCGGTGACGCCCGGCCAGATGGTGGTCAAGATCGTCCATGACGAGCTGATCAACATGCTCGGCGCCGAAAGCCAGACCATCGACGTCAATTCCGTGCCGCCGGTGCCGATCATGATGGTCGGTCTGCAGGGCTCGGGCAAGACGACGACTACCGCAAAGCTCGCCCGCCGCCTGGTCCAGCGCGACAAGCGCAAGGTGCTGATGGCTTCGCTCGATATCTATCGCCCGGCGGCGATGGAGCAGCTGGCCGTGCTCGGCCGCGATCTCGATATTCCGACCCTGCCGATCGTCGCCGGCCAGCAGCCGCAGCAGATCGCCAAGCGCGCGCTCGAGGCCGGCAAGCTTGGCGGCTACGACATCGTACTGCTCGACACCGCCGGCCGCACCACGCTCGACGAAGAGATGATGGCGGAAGCAGCAAGCATCAAGGCTGCCGCCAATCCGCATGAAGTGCTGCTGGTCGCGGATAGCCTCACCGGCCAGGACGCCGTCAACCTCGCCCGCGCCTTCGACGAGCGCGTCGGCCTCACCGGCATCGTGCTGACCCGCGTGGACGGCGATGGCCGTGGCGGCGCCGCGTTGTCGATGCGCGCCGTCACCGGCAAGCCGATCAAGTTGATCGGCACCGGTGAAAAGACCGACGCGCTGGAAGATTTCCATCCCGACCGTATTGCGGGCCGCATCCTCGGCATGGGCGACGTGGTGTCGCTGGTCGAGCGTGCCGCCGCCAACATCGACGCTGAAAAGGCCGCGCGCACCGCTGAGCGGATGCGCAAGGGCCAGTTCGACCTCAACGACATGCGCGAGCAGCTGTTGCAGATGGCCAATATGGGCGGCATCAGCGGCTTGATGGGCATGATGCCCGGCATCGCCAAGATGAAGAACCAGATCGCGGCGGCCGGCATCGACGACAAGATCTTGAAGCGCCAGGTCGCCGTGATCGATTCCATGACGCGTGACGAGCGCCGTCATCCCGATTTGCTCAAGGCCAGCCGCAAGAAGCGCATCGCCGCTGGAAGCGGCCAGAGTGTCGAGCAGGTCAACAAACTGCTCAAGATGCACCGGAACATGGCCGACGTGATGAAGGCCATGGGCTCGGGCAAGCGCGGCCCGCTCGCCGGCATCGCGCAAGCCATGGGCTTTGGCGGTGGCATGAAGCCGCCTTCGCCGGAAGAGATGAAGGCGTTGCAGGAAAAGATGCAGAGCGGCGGCGGACAGGGCTTGCCCAGCCTGCCGAAAGATCTGCCCCCGGGTCTGCGCCAGGGTCTTCCGAATGTGCCGGGGCTCACGGGCCTCAGCAACAAGCCGACCCTGCCCGGGCTCGGCGGCTTCCCTGGACTGGGGAAGAAGAAGTGATCTCGCCCCGTCATTGCGAGCGCAGCGAAGCAATCCAGACCGTTTCTGCGGAAAAATTTCTGGATTGCTTCGCTGCGCTCGCAATGACGAACCAAACCAACCTTTGATTTAACAGCTACTCAGGAGACCAACATGTCAGTCGTTATTCGCCTCGCGCGCGCGGGCACCAAGAAGCGCCCCGTCTATCACGTGGTCGTCGCCGACTCGCGCTTCCCCCGCGATGGCCGCTTCATCGAGCGTCTCGGCTATTTCAACCCGCTGCTGCCGAAGGACAACGAGACCCGGCTGAAGCTCGACATGGACAAGGTGAAGGCCTGGCTCGCCAAGGGCGCGCAGCCCTCGGACCGCGTGTCGCGCTTCCTCGACGCTGCCGGCGTCAAGAAGCGCGAAGCGCGCAGCAATCCGGAGAAGGCCGTGCCGCGCAAGGAGCGCAAGGCGCAGGCCGAAGCCGCTGCGAAGGGCTAAGGCCAGCCCATGTCGGCGCTGATCTGCGTCGCGCGGATCGGCGCCGCGCATGGTGTGCGCGGCGCGGTCAAATTGTGGACCTTCACCGAAGATCCCTTGGCCGTACGGCGCTACGGGCCGCTGGTCTCCAAGGACGGCAAGCGCCAGTTCGAGGTAGCAACGGCGCGCGAGGCCAGGGATCATCTGGTCGCGACGTTCAAGGGCGTCACGACCCGCGATGAGGCCGAACGCCTCAACGGCATCGAGCTCTATGTCGCGCACGAAAAGCTGCCGGCGACCGATGAGGATGAATATTACCACGCCGACCTGATCGGGCTCGCCGCCGTCACCACGGCCGGCGAAGCGCTCGGCCGCGTGCTCGCTATCCATAATTTCGGCGCCGGCGACATCATCGAGATCGCGCCGCCGAAGGGCGCGACGATGTTGCTGCCGTTCACCAACGCGGTGGTGCCGGAGGTCGATATTGCCGGCGGACGCGTCGTGGTCACGCTGCCGCAGGAGATCGAGGGTGATGACGAGGACGAAGGCCCTTCCACGAGTCGTCCAGGCGCAGGCCGAGACTCATAACCACAGCTCGTGGTTTTGGGTAAGCTGTTTGCGATGACCAACCCCTCACCCTGGCGCGCGACGGTGCTGACGCTGTTTCCGGAGATGTTTCCGGGACCGCTCGGCGTGAGTCTGGCCGGCCGGGCGCTGGGGTCCGGGCTTTGGGAACTGGAGGCGCGGGACATCCGGGCCTCTGCCACCGACCGCCACCGCAGCGTCGACGACACCCCGGCCGGCGGCGGTCCGGGCATGGTGCTGCGGGCGGATATTCTGGCCGCCGCGATCGATGCCGCCGAGATCGGCCAGGATCTGTCAAAACGGCGACCCCGCCTGCTCATGAGCCCGCGCGGTCGGCCATTGACCCAGGCCCGGGTCGTGGAACTTGCCCAGGCTCCCGGTCCCCTGATCGTCTGCGGACGGTTCGAGGGGGTCGACCAGCGGGTCATCGACCAGCGGGGCCTGGAGGAGGTCTCGATCGGCGATTACGTGCTGTCCGGGGGCGAGATCGCGGCCATGGCGCTGATTGATGCCTGCGTCCGGCTGTTGCCGGGAGTCATGGGCAAGGAGGCCTCGGGAACCGAGGAAAGCTTCTCCGATGGCCTGCTGGAATATCCCCAATATACCCGCCCGCAGCTGTTCGAGGGGGTTCCGATCCCGCAAATCCTCACTTCGGGCGACCATGCGAAGGTCGCGGCCTGGCGGCGGGCGGAATCCGAGGCTCTAACGGCGGCTCGGCGGCCAGATTTGCGGACGAAGGACCCGAATCGGGCTCGCGGCCAAAAAACGCCAAAAAGCACGACAGACGGGTGACAAACGCTCCGGCTTGCCTTATAGCAGCGGCCAAATCCGCAATGGCTGGATAGACGAATTTTGCGCAGCCCCCGTTTCCAAGGCTGGGCGCGCGGATGGAGATTACCCATGAACCTGATTAAGCAGCTCGAACAAGAGCAATTCGACAAGCTCTCCGCCGGCAAGGTCATTCCGGAATTCGGCCCCGGCGATACCGTGATCGTCAACGTGAAGGTCGTCGAAGGTGACCGCACCCGCGTGCAGGCCTATGAAGGCGTCTGCATCGGCCGTTCCGGCGGTGGCCTCAACGAGAGCTTCACCGTCCGCAAGATTTCGTACGGCGAGGGCGTCGAGCGCGTATTCCCGGTGATGTCGCCGATGATCGACTCGATCAAGGTGGTGCGCCGCGGCAAGGTCCGTCGCGCCAAGCTCTATTACCTTCGCAATCTCCGCGGCAAGTCGGCCCGTATCGTCGAGAAGAAGCAGGACCGTCCCGCCGCCGTCAACGAGTAGTCTCGGAGACAGGCAGGTTTCGAAAAGCGCGGGGCCTAGCCCCGCGCTTTTTTTGGTGTGCCGAGCATGTTCGACAGCTTGGAGGTGGAAGTCCTTTACCCAGCCTGATGGCGGCGAAGGGTTAGCGAAGCGCAAGGGCGTCATCGCGAGA
>NZ_JADPKQ010000066.1:0-11243 GCF_023074015.1 Bradyrhizobium sp. 142 | reverse complement strand
TCGAACAGGGTAAATGGCTGCGGCAGGTCGTCACCGGCTACTTCAACGACCATGCGGTGCCGACCAACAGTCGGGCGCTCAGCGCCTTCCGCTTCTTCGTCATCGAACTCTGGAGACGCACGCTCCGGCGCCGCAGCCAGACCGATGGCATGAGGTGGGAGACGATCAGTCGCCTCGCCTGTGACTGCCTCCCCAGGCCCAACATCCGTCATCCTTGGCCGCGAGCACGCTTCGCCGTCACTCACCCGAGGTGGGAGCCGTATGCGGGAAAGCCGCACGTACGGATCTGTGCGGGGGGCGCTCAGCAATGAGCGTCCCTACCGCGACCGCTGCGCTCGCAATGACGGTTGTGGGCGCCGCTCACCCCTTCTTCGCCGGCTTGCCGGGCGCCGGGTTGAATAATATCTTCTTCAACTCGTTCAATCCATCCGACAGCCGCGGCCATTCGCAGGAGAACGAGCCCTTGACGCAGGGCGCGCCCTTGGGCCGCGATCGCGCGTCGCCAGCCACCGCCTGCTGGACTTTCGGCCGTTCGACCGGCACGGGCACGCGCGCGACCTCGGTTCGCAAGGCGACCTGCTGGAGCTGTTGCTGCTCCTGCTGCTCGCGCTGCTGCCGCGCGGCCGCTTCCGCTACATTGCTGCGGCGCTGGTTGGCGAGATAGGCGGTGTAGGATTCGTCGATCTTCTTCTGCTCCTCCGGCGTCGGATTGGGCCCGGCGATGTCGAAGGTGCGATCCTGGAGGAAGTCGTAATAGCTGTAGCCGCCGCCTGCCTTGCGTCGGCCCGCGAACTTGGCATTGCACTCGGCAAGCGCGGCCGTCTTCTCGGCGGTGGTCGCGGCTTTCTCGGCGGCGTCGGCGCATTCCTCGAAATCGACCGGCGCCCGCTTCCACCATTGGGCATGGGCATGCGGCGGCGTCAGCAGAAACCCTGCTGCGGCAACGAGAGGCAGCGCCGCACGACGCGATGCAAACACGGACGACATTCTACGAGAGCATTCCTTCCAAAACTCAACCCGGACTGAGTCGGGCCTGATTTTTGCCCGTTTATCGCCGCCTTGTCACCCGTGGAACCCATCAATTTCCGGTCTGTGTTGCTGACATTTTTTGCTTGACGTGGCTCGGGAGTCACAGCGCCGGGCCGGCCGGCTGTTACACTTCGCCACGTGACCGTCTCATCATGAGGCGGCGCCAAGAACACGAAGTGGAAACGCTCGATGCTTGAGCCGGAGCCAGATGCAGGCGGGCAGGCGATCGCGGACGGCATGGCGGACTGTCCTGAAGGACAGGCTCAGTCGATACTGGCATCCCGAGAGCTTCGAGATCGTCAGCGCCCGCCGCGCGATGATTCCGGAAAAGTTCGCCGCACGCTGTTGCGCGATGAGCGCGCGGCGTGGATGAAGGAGGGGCGGGCATTGCGCATCATGCCGTCCGAGGCGCGGGCGCACGCCGACTAGCCGACTAAGAGACATCACGGAAGGACTGGACTTTCATGACCGTTACCATCGCTGCGAGCAGCGTGCCGAAGTCGCCGACCGATATCATCGAGGGATTCAGGAATGCGCCGACCTCGATCATTTCCGATAATCTCGCCCGGCTGCCCGGCGCGGTGGGGCTAAAATCCTATCATGGCGGCGGCAAGCTGGTGGGGGCGGCCTTCACGGTGCGCACCCGTCCAGGCGACAATCTCGCGATCCACCGCGCGCTTGAGCTGGTCGGGCCCGGCGACGTCATCGTGGTCGATGGCGGCGGCGACGAGACCCGGGCGCTGGTCGGCGAGATCATGAAGAACATCGCGCAGTGGCGCAAAGCGGAAGGCTATGTGATCGACGGCGCGATCCGGGACGTCGCGGCCTTCGCTGCGGACGACTTTCCCTGCTTCGCCCGCGCGGTGATCCACCGCGGGCCCTACAAGAACGGTCCCGGCGAGATCAACGTGCCTGTTACGATCGGCGGCAGCGTGATCTCGCCCGGCGACATCGTGGTCGGCGACGAGGACGGCGTGGTGTCGTTTCCTGCCGCGACCGCCGCGGCACTGCTGGAGGCGGTGCGCGCCCAAATCGTGCGCGAGGAGGAAACGCTGAAGGCGATCCGCGAGGGCCGCTATCAGGGCTCTTATGGGAAGTCATAATCAAAGCAGGGCAGCGCCGGGCACGCCGGCCGACGTCACGGCCGGCATGATCCGGTGCGCTCGTGCGGGCTTGAGCGTCAGAGCATCTTGCCGACGATCTTTGTCATATCTGCTGCCGAAAACGCGCGCAGCGTTTCGGTGCGGACATTGCCGAGTGCGCTGAGACTAAGGCTGAGCGACATCGCGGCAGCCTCATCTGGAGCCTCGAGAACGGTTACAATATCATACCGTCCTTGCGTCCAGACGATCTCTTTCACGGTCACGCCGAACGTTTTGGCCATCTCCTTGAAGGCCTCGGCCCGCTTCGGCGAGTCCTTGACGTTCCGGACTCCCTGATCAGTGAAGTTTCCCAGTACGACATAGGTTACCATGGTCGTCCTCCCTGGTTAGAACCCAGATAGAATTCTCGCTTGAGGAAACCGCGCCGAGCTTGCCACAACGGCTGAGACATCGCTACTTGCGCGTTGGGAGCGTCAGTGGATGTGACTTATTCGGTCAGGACAACTTCGGTCAGGACAACGGCCGCGCAAAACTGAGCTCGTGACCATCGAGGTCGGTGAGATGAAAGTAGCGCTCGCCCCATTCGGCATCGCGGGGCGTGGTGCTCGGCTGCCATCCCGCTGCCAGCGCGCGTTGGTAGAGCGCGTCGACGTCGGCGACGTAGAAGATGACGCGTCCCCACCAGGACCAGCGCTTGTCCGGCTGCACAGTCAGATTGAGATAACCCGTGCCGGCGCGGAAGCTCGTGAACGGCGCAGCCTCACCGCCGTGCAGGATCTCGAATCCGAGCGAGCGGTAGAACTGCACGGCACGGCGCATGTCGTGGATGGCGAGAGTGATGGCGCTGATGCCCTCGATCATGATGGCGGCTCCTAACCAGAGTTTGGGCTCGGAGCCGATTGTACAGCCGCCAAGTGCAGGTTGACGATGAGCCGAGCGGCAGATTGCCGGCCCGCCTTGCGGCTGGCGAACTGCACTCTGCTCTGCTATGAGGGGGCCGAATCCGCCGAGCGGGTTCCGCGGTCCCGTAGCTCAGCCGGATAGAGCGACGGTTTCCTAAACCGTAGGTCGGAAGTTCGAGTCTTCCCGGGATCGCCAGTTTTCATGGGCCGCCGTCGCAGTTCGCCGCGCCCGCCGGCGCGAAAATTGCTAGAAGCGAACCACTTCCTTCCTGGCCCGGCACCTGCCGCCACGCCTCACTGCCCCATCCGGAGACGACAATGCCTTTCGACTTGATCCTGCGCGGCGGCCGTGTGGTCGACCCGTCCCAGAAGCTCGATGCCGTGACCGATGTCGCCTTTGCCGGCGGCAAGGTCGCTGCGGTCGGCAGCGGGCTCAAGGCGGATCCGGGCACCGAAGTGCGCGACGTATCGCAGCTGATCGTGACGCCGGGTCTGATCGATCTCCACACTCACGTCTATTGGGGCGGCACCTCGCTCGGCATCGATGCCGAGGAGTTTTGCCGCACTTCCGGCGTCACCACCGCGGTCGATACCGGCAGTGCCGGACCGGGCAATTTTGCCGGCTTCCGCAAGCACGTGATCGAGCCGAGCCAGGTCCGCATCCTCGCTTACTTGCACGTCTCCCACGCCGGCATCTTCGGCTTCTCGCACCGGATCATGGTCGGCGAGAGCGAGGAATTGCGGCTGATGAACCCGATCGATGCGGCCAAGGTGGCCGATGCTAACCGCGACATCATTGTCGGCATCAAGGTGCGCGTCGGCCTGCACGCCTCCGGCACGTCGGGGATCGTGCCGCTCGATATCGCGCTCGAGGTCGCAAATGAGGTCGGTATGCCCTTGATGGCGCATATCGACCATCCGCCGCCGAGCTACGAGGACGTACTGGCGCGCCTGCGTCCCGGCGACGTGCTTACCCATGCGTTCCGGCCGTTCCCCAATACGCCGGCGACGGCGCAGGGCACGGTGAAGCGAGCGGTGCTGGATGCGCGCGAGCGCGGCGTGCTGTTCGACATCGGCCACGGCAAGGGCTCGTTCGCCTTCAAGACCGCGCGCGCGATGCTCGCCAACGGATTTTATCCGGACACGATCTCCTCCGACATCCATCTGCTCTGCATCGACGGCCCGGCCTACGACCAGGTGACGACCATGTCGAAATTCCTGTGCATGGGCATGGAGCTGTCGGATGTGATTGCCGCATCGACTGTGAATGCGGCCATGGCGCTGCGGCGTCCGGAGCTCGGCAGCCTCAAGCCGGGCTGCGTCGGCGACGCCACGCTGATTTCGGTGAGGGAAGGCCAGTTCGATTATGAGGACGTCGTCGGCGAGCACCTGATCGGCGACCGCAAGATCGTCTCCGAAGGTGTCGTCATCGGCGGGCGCTGGTGGCATCCGAACTGATCGGCGCGTCCCAGAGCTACAAAGCCCTAGCAATCAGCAGCTTCATGATCTCGTTGGTGCCGCCATAGATCTTCTGGATGCGGGAATCGATGAAGATGCGCGAGATCGGGTATTCCTGCATGTAGCCGTAGCCGCCGAACAGCTGGAGGCACTCGTCTGCGGTCTCGACCTGCTTTTCCGAGCACCAGTATTTCGCCATCGACGCGGTGACAGTGTCGAGATCCTTTGCGACCAGGCGCTCGATGCACCAGTCGACGAAGACGCGCGCGATCATCGCCTCGGTCTTGCGCTCGGCGAGCTTGAAGGCGGTGTTCTGGAAGTCCATCAGCGGCTTGCCGAACGCTTTCCGCTCCTTGGTGTATTCGGTGGTGAGCTTGATCGCGCGCTCCATCGAGGCAACGGCGCCGACCGCGAGCGCCAGCCGTTCCTGCGGCAATTGCTGCATCAACTGCACAAAGCCCTGGCCTTCCTCGCCGCCGAGCAGGTTTTCCGGCGGCACGGTGACGTCGTCGAAGAACAGCTCGGACGTGTCGGAGGCGTGCAGCCCGATCTTGTCGAGGTTGCGCCCGCGCTTGTAGCCGTCCGCGCCTGACGTCTCGACCACGATCAGCGAGATGCCCTTGGCACCGGCATCGCCGGTGCGCGCGACCACAATGACGAGATCGGCGGCCTGGCCGTTGGTAATAAAAGTCTTCTGGCCGTTGATGACGTAGGAATTGCCCTGCTTCTTCGCTGTCGTCTTGACCGCCTGAAGATCCGAGCCGGTGCCGGGCTCGGTCATTGCGACGGCGCCGACCATCTCGCCCGAGGCCATCTTCGGCAGCCAGCGCTTCTTCTGGTCCTCCGAGCCGTAGTTGAGGATGTAGTGGGCGACGATGGCGCTGTGCACGGAGACGCCAGTCGTCAGTTCCGGCACCGTACTTTCGAGATCCTCCAGCACCGCGGCGTCGTAGGCGAAGTTCGCGCCTAAACCGCCGTATTCCTCGGGAACGCTCGCCAGCAGCACGCCCATCTCGCCGAGCCCGCGCCAGGCAAAGCGGTCGACCATCTTCTGCTCGCGCCACTTTTCGGCATGCGGCGCCAGGTCCTTGGCGAGATACTTCCGGAACTGGTCGCGGAAGACATCGAGCTCTTCGGTCATCCAGGAGGAGCGGTAGGACATGGCGGCCTCGATCATTGCTGGCGATGTGCCCGCTCAGCCGTGCCACAAGGCCAGACGCGGACGCAAGCCCGCCGCGTTGCTACGCCAGCCGAAGCTGCCAATGATTGTGTCTTGAGGCTGCGCCGGCAGCCGGCAGATGCCTATCCCGCCTGCGCGGTTTTGCCGCCGTCGACGACGAACTGACCGCCGGTTGTGTAGGGATGATCGTCCGAGGCGAGCATCAGTGCGAAGGCCGCGATCTCCTCTGCCGTTGCCACGCGCTGCATGCCCGGCACATGGGCTTTGGCCCATTGCGCGATGGCCACGTGCCAGGCCGCATCGGGGAGATTTTCCATGCCAGCGAGCCGGCGGATGAATGGCGTGTCCGTGGTGCCGGGGATCAGGGTGTTGATGCGGATGCCGTATTGGGCATATTCGAGCGCCGCGGCCTGAACCATGCCGACAAGCCCGCGCTTGGCCGCGGAATAGGCCGAGCGGTTCGCCGTCGTGGCGACGGCGTTGGACGACGAGGTGACCACGATTGAACCACCCTTCTGCAGCATGTGCGGAATCTGGTACTTCATCGACAGGAACACGCCGCGCAGGTCGGTATTGATCACGTCGTCGAATTCGGCGGCGTTGTACTGATGCAGCGGTTTTTCTATGGAGATGCCCGCATTGTTGAAAGCCACGTCGAGGCGGCCATGAAGCTCGATCGTCTTGTCGACCAAGGCCTTGACCTCGGCCTCGTTGCGGACGTCGGCCCGGATGAAGGATCCACTGCCGCCGGCCGCTTTGATCTCGTCCTCCACCCGGGTCCCGCGCTCGACATTGCGTCCGCAGAACACGACGTTGCCGCCTTCGGCGGCGAACATCAACGCGGCGGCGCGGCCGATGCCCGAGGTGCCGCCGGTCACGATGATGGTCTTGTCGGCGAAGCGCCGCCTGCCGCTCGGCTTCTGCTGCGGCAGCGTTGCGCCCTGACCGAGCGCCATGCCGCCGGCAAGTCCGCCGATGGCGCTCGCCAGCATGCCCAGCGCGGCGCCGCCGACCAGATGACGCCGCTTTACGCGGGAGGGCGCGGTGTTATGCTGCATTTCGGTCATTTCGAACTCCCGGTCGATCGATCTAAACAGTGTTAAGATAGATAATTTGCAATCTGAACAGTGTCAAGATACGCATGACGAAGCCGAACGCGCGCGCCAAGCCGAGCCACAGGGTTCCGAAGCCCGAAGCCGGCTATCATCATGGTGAGCTTCAGGAGGCCCTGATCGCAGCGAGCGAGGCCATTCTTGCCGAGCAAGGCGCCGAAGGTTTCACGTTGCGCGAGGCCGCCCGCCGCGCTGGCGTGTCCCCGGCCGCACCCTCGCATCATTTCGGCAATGCGCAGGGCCTGCTGACCGAGGTGGCGATCCGCGGCTATGAGGCGCTTGCCGGCGCGCTGCGGGATGCTGCGTCCCGTAGGCAGGGTGCGCGCGAAAAGCTTCACGCCCAGGGCATGGCCTATGTCGAGTTCGCGCTGAAGCATCCCGGCCGCTTCCAGATGATGTTTGCCAACAAGCGCCTCGTCGCGGACGATGCGCGTCTGGCGCAGGCGAGCAGGGCGGCCGGCCACGAGTTCGAGATCATCATCGCCGAACTCGTCGGCGGCACTGCGAAGGAGGCGAAGACCGCGGCCGCGGCGGCCTGGTCGACCGTTCACGGCTTTGCCAAGCTTGCGCTCGAGGGGAAATTCGGCCCGCTGGGGAGCGAGGCCGGATACCGCGAGATCATGACGACGCTCGATCGTGTCCTGAATTATCTCTGGCCGGCGAGCAGCGCGCGGCGCTAAGTGCAGATTGAGGGTTGAACGCGTCATGACCGCCAGGGCGACAGAGCTCAAGCTCGACATCGAGCGCATCGGCAGCGTCTCGGCGATCCTGACGCAGCCGGACAAGGCGCGCGCCTGTTACGTCCTTGCACATGGTGCCGGCGCCGACATGCGGCATGCGTTCATGGAAAAGATCGCGGCCGGCCTGGCGAACCGCGGCATTGCGACGTTTCGCTTCAATTTTCCCTATATGGAGAAGAAACAGGGGCGTCCCGACCAGCCGGCGGTCGCGCACGCCACCATCGGCGCGGCGGTCGCGGAGGCGGCGCAGCTGTGCCCCGGCGTGACGCTCGTCGCGGGCGGCAAATCGTTCGGCGGACGCATGACGTCGCAAGCGCAGGCCAATGCCCCGTTGCCCGGCGTAAAAGGGCTCGCCTTCCTCGGCTTTCCCCTGCATGCCGACGGCAAGCCGTCGACCGAGCGTGCCGAGCACCTCGCCCGCGTCACCATCCCCATGCTGTTCCTGCAGGGCACGCGCGATAAGCTCGCCGATCTCGGCACCCTCAAGCCGGTCCTCGCGGAGCTCGGTCCGAGGGCGAAGCTGCACGAGATCGCAGGCGGCGATCACTCCTTCGCGGTGTTGCGAAAGTCCGGCCGCAGCAACGAAGAGGCGCTGGAGGAGGTGCTGAATGTGCTCAGGGCCTGGATCGACGAGCTTGCCTAGAGCTCACGCCGAATAAAGCCCCTTGTCGCGCGCCTTCTGAATGGCGAGCGCGGCGATCAAATCGAGCGTCGGTGTCGACAGGCCGGCGGCGCGCGCGAAGGCGGCGGGCGCCTTCACCAGCACGTCGATCTCCATGGCGCGGCCGAGCTCGTAATCCTGCAGCAGCGACGGCTTGTGGTTGGGGGCGGGACCGCTGCGTGACACGCGCTTGACCTCGGGGATGAAGTGCTGCGCGATCGCGTTGGCTTCGTTCAGCATGCGCGGAATAACCTCGGCAAAAGCCGGGTCGTCGCGCACGCCCCGCGCGGTCTGGCCGGTGAGCAGGCACAGCACCGACAGCGACATGTTGGTCAGCAGCTTTGACCAGATCGCCTCGCGGATCTCGGCCACCGGCGGCGATTCCAGCCGTGCATCGTTGAGAACCCCGCGTAGCTTGGTGATGCGCTCGCAATTGCGGTCGTCGCATTCTCCGACCAGCAGGCGGTTGCGATCGGGCGTGAGGTTTTGCACCACGCCCGGCGCGATCACCTCGTTGGAGGAGAAGACCACCCCACCGACGATCCGTTCTTTCGAAATGCAGGCGCGCAGCCGTCCACCCGGGTCGAGGAAGGAGATGTCGGGCGGGGTCGGGTGCCGCGGCGGCAGGCCAATCCCGTACCACCAGGGAATGCCGTTCTGGGCGAACACGATCGCGGTGTCCTCGCCGATCAATGGTTTGAGGCTGGCGACGAGCCCCTGAAGCGCGGTGGCCTTCAGCGTGCTGATGACGACGTCCTGCGGTCCGAGCTGGGCCGCATCGCCGGTGGCGTTCACCTTGGCGCTCACCTCGGAATCGCCGACGCGCAGCTTCAGGCCGCCCGCGCGCACCGCTTCGAGATGCGCGCCCCGCATCACGCACGAGACCTCATGGCCGGCACGGGCCAGCCTGACCGCGATGTGGCTGCCGACGGCGCCCGCGCCGAAAATGCAGATGCGCATGGTGTGATGTCCCGTTCCTGATCGCTTTGCCTGGTCCCTTGGCTGCCGCCCGGCTCCAGCATGGCACAACCCGCCATGCGATGGACGCGGCCGCCCTACGACGGAAAGATATGGATCGGGGCGCGCGGTCTCGGCCATAGTGCGCGGCAAATGAAACGACCGGAGGATCGCCGATGACTGCCAGCCCCGTCCTGTGGACCCTAGATGAGCGTGGCGTCGCGACCGTGACTTTGAACCGTCCGGAGGTGAACAACGCCTATGACGGCGCATTGATCGCGGGCGTGCTCGCGGCCATGGATGAATTGGGCAAGAAGCCCAACCTTCGCGTCGTCGTGCTCAGGGGCAACGGCAAGCACTTTCAGGCCGGCGCCGATCTCAAATGGATCAACGGCGTGCGGCTGCAATCCGCCGAGGCGAACGAAGCGGCGTCCCGCGCGACGTTCGAGGCGGTGCAGCGGCTCAACACCTTGCCGATCCCGATCGTGGCATTGGTGCATGGCGGCTGTTTTGGCGGCGGCACCGGCGTTATCGCCGCCTGCGATGTCGTCATCGCAGCCGACAATGCCCTGTTCTCGATCACTGAGGTGCGCTGGGGCCTAACCGCCGCGATCATCATCCCGCAACTTTGCGACGCCATCGGCGTGCGCCAGGTCCGCCGCTACGCACTTACCGGCGAACGCTTTGGCGCCGAGGATGCCCGCCGCATCGGCCTCGTGCACGAGGTGGTGCCGCTCGCCAATCTCGAAGCCGCCGGCGCAAAGGTGGTCGAGCAACTGCTCGCCAACGGGCCGGAGGCGATGGCCGAGACCAAGCGGCTCGCGCTGGAGAGCTCTTTCGGCGGCATGGCGGTGGACGATGCCGCGTATGCGCGGCTGGTTCACCTGCATTCGCTGAAGCGCCAGAGCGCCGAGGCGGTAGAGGGGTTGGCGTCGTTTGCCGAGAAGCGGGCGGCGAATTGGACGAGCGGCAACGGCTGAATGCGCGCGCCGCTCAGCAGCCGCGGCATATACCCTGGATGCTGCGGTAGACGGCTTCGTCGTCCTGCCGCATCGGCCGCGCTGATTCGAATGCCTTGCCGTTGTCAATCGGCACGGGCTTGCGCTTCGCCGCGAGTTCTTCCTCCTGCCGCTTGTAGCAGGCCTCGCGATCGGGCTTGGCCTGGCTGAAGCGGCAGTTCTGCTCCACGGCTGCGGCAGGCGCGGCTGAGACGGCGAGTGCGATCAAGGCAGGCAGGAAGAACTTCGCGAGGGTCGAATCCATGGCGGCCCTTCTCTCAGGTCCGCCGATGAAGGGCAACTGCAACCTTTGAAAGCAGCTTGTAGATCCTATGGGGTGGCCAACTCACCCTGGAGGATCAACGATGCGTACTGATCACACTGACGCACCCGCCGGAAGCGAGTATGCCACGATTTACTTGGCTTTCGAACTGAGCAAAGCGAAGTGGCAGCTGGGGATAATGATGCCCGGCGCCGAGAAGATGCGTCGTTACCGGATCGATGGCGGGGACATGGCGGCGCTATCTGGCGTGCTTTTGCGGGCTCGAGGGAAGGCCGCGCAGGAGGGCAAGCCGGTTCGTATCCTGTCCTGCTATGAGGCGGGTCTCGACGGTCATTGGCTGCACCGCGGGCTGAGCGACAATGGGATCGTCAATCACGAGATCGATGCATCGAGCATCGAGGCCGTTGAAGCCGAGCTTCCTGTCGGATCTCGACAAGCTGCGCACCGGCGACGGGGCGCGCTCTGCCGCCGCGACTACGCGATGAAATTCGTCGCGAGCATGAGCGGCTGCTGCTGGTCTGCAAGCAGATTAAGACGCTGGAAGCGGAGAACATCGCCGCCCATAGCACGCCGGCCAAGGGCTCGGTGGAGGCGAAGGCCGTTCAGCTTGCCCAGCTGCAAGCCATTGGACCGCAGATCGCCCAGGTTCTGGCCAACGAGGTGTTTTATCGCGACTTCAGGAACCGACGGCAGGTCGGCAGCTGTGTCGGACTGACCGACACACCCTACGACAGCGGCGCCAGCCGGCGGCAGCAAGGCATCAGCAAGGCCGGCAATCATCGCGCGCGAACGAGCGCGATCGAGCTCGCCTGGCTGTGGC
>NZ_JADPKQ010000397.1:0-11376 GCF_023074015.1 Bradyrhizobium sp. 142 | reverse complement strand
GATGAGCGCCCCAGCATCGGTCATCTCCGGAATGGAGGACGAAGTCGGAATGCGAGCCCGCAATGCTAGCTCCGCGATTCGGTCGCGGAGATCGATAAGAGTGGCGTCGGAGATGACCAGCAGTCCGTCTGGACGCGTCTTAGTTACTCTGTCGAACGTCGCATCAAAACGTTATCGTCGAATTTGACGGACTTTACGATCTGCCATCTGGTACGGTCGTGAAGATGGGTTCGACTGTGATCCGGCTAACGTTCCATTGCGAGCCATGCAAGAAAATCTTGAACCTCGTGGATTTTGATCGGATTGTTCATCGGCGTGGCGTATTCGGCAGCATCCTCCAGACCGGAACCATTGCGCTCGGGGACTCGTTCGCAATAACTGAGGAGAAATGCGAACCGATACCATACTCGGTCACGGACCGGATTCGCTGGTTCTTAAGCAAGGGGCAGGCGTCGGGAGCGGCCGTTGATCTTGTTTACGCCCTCGGCCTGCCTGTGTCTTCGGCGACGTCCATCCCGCGGCTACTGCAAAAAATCAGCGGCCTTTGGGCGAGTTGAGCTGAACAATCAATCAGCGTCGTCGGACGCGGGCTTGGCAAAATCGAATAGATTGACAGGTTCTCGCTGCAACAAGGATCGTTAGCGCTGCGTCGTGCTACTCAAGCTCGATCGTATGCGTTTCGGCGATCTCGCTTGCTCGGGCGGCTTCTCCCGTGGCACGCGCACGAATATAGGCCCAGGCATAGGTCAGTATCGATGCGGGCCGCGTCCAGTAACGTGCCCGATTGACCGTCACCTGGAGCATCGCGATTTCCGGATCGTCGGCGCCTAAGGGAAACCACACCCGGAATCCTTCCCGCCAGAGCTCTTTCAATTTGGCCGCGTCTTCGACCATCCGGGCGCGGCCGGTCACCGCGACGTAGTGATAATCCGACGGCCGGGCGTAGGAAATTAGAACCTGGCTATCGTGCGCAATTTCGCGCAGCTTCTCCGAATGCCTGAATGTGAGGAACCATAGCGTCCCGTCGAAGGCACGCTGCAGGCAACCCATCGGGCGCGCGTCAAGCGATCCGTCCGCCTCGACCGTGACAAGAAGCGCGGTGTGCTCCTTCCGGATGAGATCCCAGAGCTTGTTCCGATCCGCCTGTTTCGTTTCATGCATTGTATGCCTCCGAAAGGCTCGACTGAAACCAGAGCACCAGACTTCAGATCGGCGCGTCGCTCCGGCGGGGCGTTACGTGCATCGGCAAACCTTTGGCTGGACGGAGGGTGACGCGCTGTAGCGGCCAAACCTCGGCACCGGACGATAGCCGCATCTCGAACCGGTGCATCAGTGTAGCCAATACCAATGTCGCTTCCTGCAAGGCGAACGCAGCACCAATGCAGGTTCTCGGTCCCGTTCCGAACGGCAGATACGAAAAACGCCCAATTTTCTCCCGGGATTTTTCCAGGAAGCGCGTCGGATCGAACGCGAAGGGGCGATCCCATAGTCTTTGCTGTCGATGCAGGACGTAGGGGGCGACAACGACCAGGGATCCCCGTGGCACGGCGCAGGACCCCAGCGTGTCCGCCTGGCTCGCCATCCGGCTCAGCGCCGATATCGGCGGGTAAAGCCGCAGCGCTTCCTCGACGACGGCCTTGGTCACGATGAGACGGTTGATCAGACCATCATGCGGTCCACGCAATTCCCGATCAGCCTCCTCGCAGACGCATTTGCGCCAATACGGCGATTGGGACAAAAGAAAGAACGAGCAGCTCAGCGTGTTTGCAGTCGTTTCATGTCCAGCAGAGAGGAATGTCAGAATATTCGATTTGACTTCGCGAAGACTCATCGGCCTGCCGGTCGAAGGGTCTGTTGCACGCAGCAACAGCGTGAGAATATCCTCCGGAGCATCATTCCTTGCCCCCAGCCGCTGCTGCCGCCTGGCAATCATCTCGTCGACGATGTCCTCGAAATAGATAACCGTCCGCTTGAGCTGAGTTCGTCCGGGCCGCGGCACCTTGGGCGAAATGCCGAGCAGGTCGAACACACCGATCCGGCCAATCGTTTCGAAATAGGATCTCATCGCGAGACGAAACTCATCAAGATCGCCGGAGATTCCGTCAGAGAAGATTGTCAGGGCCAGCACGTTCAACGTCAGAAGGGTCATCTCGGCGGATATATCGATAGGCCCTTGCCGACCGATCCTCTTCCATCTGTCGGTGAGCGAATCGGCTGCGGACAACATCGGGCTTGTGAAGGAGACTATCGTCTTGCGCGCGAAGAGAGACGCCAGGGTCCTGCGCTGCGCCTGCCATCGGTTTCCTTCCACGCCGAGTAAACCATCTGCCAGACCTGCCGACAGGATCCGTCTCTGGATGGAATCCTTATCGTAGTTTTCCGCGTTATCGACGAGAACCCGCTTGATGGCGGAGGGATCGTTGACCAAAAAAGCCTGGCAAAACGGAAGCCTCACCCTCGAAATCGGCTCTCGAAAAAAGTCAGCGCTCCAGCATTCGAGAGGATTGCGCTTAAGGGTAAGCAGAAGTCTTGGAATTCCGAGCCGATGCTCGAGCGGAGTTGGTGCCGGCGGGCAGTATTCGCCGATACCGTCATCTCGCGGTGCATGCAGCGCGTGGGCGAATTTTCCAAGCTGCCAAATGACCCGTCAAGGTCTAGAGGGGCCATGAGGCGGAACCGAAAAGGGGCGCTTTATGGCAGCGACAGGTGGGTTCCAAACGGTCAAGGTGCCTAAATACCGGGCCGGCGCGCCGCGCCGATTGTCGATGCCACGACGGGAACCCCTTGGCGGAACCAGTGGAAGCCATTAGCGTGGGCTCACGCATGTCCATGCACTTGACCAGACGGAAACGGGCCAACGCCGGGTGGTTTGTCGCCCTGCTTTATCTGTTTTGCGTCCTCGCGCCGGGCGTAGCGCCTGCGTTTGGCAGCACCGCGCCCTGGCTGCCGAACGAGATCAAGCGGATGGCAGTCACGCACATGCACGAAGACTCGCGCGGCGGCTTGCATGAACACGCGGGCCACCACAGCGATGCTGGCCATGCCAAGCACACGCATGACAGCAAAACGTCGCCCGGGCCGTGTTGCGCGATGCTTTGCCTTTCCGCGATTGCAGCCGATTTACCGGCTGTCGCGAAGCCGGTGCAACCAATATCGGTTTGCGTCTCGGAAAATTTTCAGCGCCTGCCCGGCAAGGCGCCTCCTCTGCTCTACCGTCCCCCCATCGTCTGAGCTGACGTAACGACGCGGCACAGCGCGCGAGAGCGCGCGCGTGCCTGTGATCCATCGACAGCTCAGGAATTGATCCATGTCTGCGCAATTTGGGGCGAGGTTCGCCGCCGTTGGGACGGCCGGCGGACGCCCTTTCCGCAAAAACCTCGTGCTACGCGGGGTAGTCTTGGCGGCAACCGTCGCGGCGGCCGGCTGTACACCCACGACCACACGGCTCGCGGGAGCCGATCCCGCCGATCCCTCGGCAAGAGTCGCCGGCGTCGGATACCGGTCGACGGTCGCGCCCTACACCGGCCTGCGGCCGTCGACGCCAACGCCCTGGCGCGAGCGCAATGAAAAAGTCGCTCCGCAACCCGGCAATGGGCGGCAGCCGCGATGAGCCCCCGTCTTGCGATATCGGCGCCGTCGGCCGGTCTTTTGGTGATGGCTGGATTGGCCCTCTCCGGATGCGCCTCGTTCTCGCCGGACGCCGGCATGGCTGTCGTATCCGACGTGACAAGCCAGACCATCGGCAAGGATGTGGCGTTTCTCCGCTCGGCCGACGATGCCGAACGGGCGCGCGGCAGGGTACGGCAACTCCTCTCCCGCCCGCTAAGTGCCGATACCGCCGTGCAGGTCGCCCTCCTCAGCAACAAGAGCCTGCAAGCGGCCTACAACGAGCTAGCACTGGCGGAGACCGATCTCGTCCAGCAAAGCCTGCCGCCGAACCCGACCTTTTCCGTCTCCCGCATCGCGGGCAACGGCGCCAGCGAAATCGAACGGCAGGTCGTCGGCGACATCCTGGCGCTGGCGACGTTGCCGTTCCGCTCCGAGATTGCGCGCGACCGATTCCGTCAGGCGCAATTGCGCGCCGCACTCGAGACGCTGCGGCTCGCCGCTGACGTGAGGCGCGCATATTTTCGCAGCGTCGCGGCGAACGAGATGGTGGGCCTGCTGACGAACGCAAAGTCGACCGCGGAGTCGACGGCGCAGCTTGCCAAAAAGCTCGGCGAGACCGGTTCGCTCAACAAGCTCGATCAGGCCCGCGAGCAGGTGTTTTATGCCGAGACCACGGCCGACCTTGCGAGCGCGCGACAGAACGCGACGAGCGCGCGCGAGCAACTCGCGCGGTTGATGGGCCTATGGAACGACGATCTCGGATTCCGCCTGCCCGAACAGCTGCCGGTACTCCCGCGGCATCCGCAGGCCCTTCCAAGCATCGAAGCGGACGCCGTGGCTCACCGCATCGATCTGCAGATCGCGCGTATGGAGCTCGCGGCGCTGGCAAAATCGCTCGATCTCACCGAGGCGACGCGCTTCGTCACGCTGTTCGACGTCGCAGGCATCGACCGGCGCACTCGCGATCCCGAAGGTCCGCCGTTCTGCGAACGTGGTTTTGACGTGCAATTCCAGATCCCGGTGTTCGACGGCGGTGAGGTTCGGGTCCGCCAGGCGGCGGAAACTTACAACCAGGCCTTCAACCGCCTCACCGAGAAGGCGGTCAACGTGCGCTCGGAAGCACGCGACGCCTATCGCGTGTACCGATCAACGTACGACATCGCCAGCCACTACCAGCGCGAAATCCTGCCGCTGCGGAGCATCATCTCCGAGGAGATGCAGCTGCGCTTCTCCAGCATGCAGGTCGACGTCTTCGCGCTGTTGACCGAAGCGCGCCAGCGCATCGCCTCGCTGCGCGCGGCGATCGACGCCAAACGCGAATTCTGGCTGGCGCAATCCGAACTGAAAACCGTCGTCAATGGCGGCGGATTGCCTGGCAGGGAGACCCAGAAGGCAACGGCTACCGCCGCGCAGCCAAGCAGCGGCGCACACTGAACGGAGACTAACAATGTTTTCACGCAGAGGATTTCTCGGCACCGCCGCGCTGGTTGGTGCCAGCGCCGTCTCTGGCCGCGTCCAGGCAGCCGGCATTCCGGAGGCACCGACCATGGACAAGGCGGTGATGCAGCCTCCCTTGCATCCGACCAGCGGGCCCGAGTACCGGCCGGTGGTGACGCTGAACGGCTGGTCGCTGCCGTGGCGCATGAACGGCGACTGGAAGGAATTCCACCTGGTCGCCGAACCCGTGGTGCGCGAATTCGCCGAGGGAATGAAGGCCAATCTGTGGGGCTATAACGGCCAGGCGCCGGGACCGACGATCGAGGCGGTTGAAGGCGACAAGGTCCGCATCTTCGTCACCAACAAGCTGCCGGAGCACACCACCGTGCACTGGCACGGCATGATCATCCCCAGCGGAATGGACGGCGTCGGCGGCCTTACCCAGCCGCATATCAAGCCGGGCAAGACCTTCGTCTACGAATTCGAACTGAAGAAGAGCGGAACGTTCATGTACCACCCGCATTCCGACGAGATGGTCCAGATGGCGATGGGCATGATGGGCATGGTCGTCGTCCATCCGCGCAACCCGTCGTTCCGTCCGGTCGACCGCGACTTCGTGTTCATTATGAGCACCTATCTCATCGACCCCGGCACATACTTGCCAAAAGTCAATGAGATGACCGATTTCAACATGTGGACATGGAACAGCCGCGTGTTTCCCGGCATCGATCCGCTGCCGGTGCGGCTCGGCGACAAGGTCCGCGTGCGGATGGGCAATCTCAGCATGACCAACCATCCGATCCATCTGCATGGCCACCATTTCGCGGTGACCTGCACCGATGGCGGCTGGATTCCCGAGACCGCCCAACTCCCGGAAGCGACGACCGATGTTCCGGTGGGCGCAGTCCGCGTCTTCGACGTGCTTGCCGACAATCCCGGCGACTGGGCGTTCCATTGCCACAAGTCGCACCACACCATGAATGCGATGGGCCACGACATGCGCAACTTCATTGGCGTGTCGAAGAAGGACCTGGCGAAGGCTGTCGGCAAGCTCGCGCCCGACGCCATGGTGATGGGTTCGACCGGCATGGCGATGGGCGAAATGGCGATGCCTATGCCTGACAACACGCTGATGATGATGTCGGGCTCCGGCCAGTTCGGGCCGATCGAGATGGGCGGCATGTTCACGGTGATGAAGATCCGCGAGGGAATGGCGCGCGACGATTACAGCGATCCCGGTCCCTACAAATATCCGCAAGGCACCGTCGCCTACGAAATCGATGCGCCCCAAGCCGAACCACCTCGGCAGGGAAAACCGAAGGAGACGACGAAACCAGCCGAGATGAAGGGAATGAAAGACTTGAAGGGTATGAAACACACGCACTAACGGAACGGTCATTGTCAATTACCGCGGACCAAACCCACTCACGAAAGGAAGGAAGAAAATGAAGCTCAACAAGCTCGCAGTAGCAACCCTGGCACTCTCGCTTCTCTTTCCGCCTAGCGCATCCGCGCAGGACGCGATGGTCAAGGGCGAGGTGAAGAAGATCGATCAGGCCGCCGGCAAGATCACGCTCAGCCACGGACCCATCAAGAATCTGGATATGACCGACGAGAACATGACGATGGTGTTCCGCGTGCAGGACCCGGCGATGCTCAAGCAGGTCAAGGTAGGCGACAAGGTCCAATTCGCCGCCGAGCGCGAGGCCGCCGGCATCACCATCACAAAGATCGAGAAAGGGAAGTAAGTCCAGACCGCCGCAGACGGCGCAGCCTGCCTAGGTATGTACGCGGAGCCTGATTATCACCCTCGGCGTGCGTTGAACGTTGAACCTAGGCATCCACACGATTCGCAATCCCGAAGGAGAATCTACGTGTTCAAACTGACTACCATCGCAGCGATCACCACATTGACGGCAAGTTTGTGGAGCGGTTCCGCATATGCCCATCCGGAATTCCAATCGGCCGATCCCGCTCCCGGAGCGGCTACGACGACGTCGCCCAAGCAGATACGGATCACGTTCAACGAAAACGTGATCCCGAAAATGTCCGGTGTGGAGGTGAAGGACCAAACAGGCAAGACCATCGCGACCGGGAAGGCGACGACCGATCCGGCCAACAAGAAGTTGCTGGTCGTGCCGGTCAGCGAACAACTCCCGCCGGGCGACTACAAGGTCGAATGGCACGCGGTTTCGGGCGACACCCACCGGGTCAAGGGCAGTTTTTCATTCAGCGTGTCGCGCTGATGATCGATTTCGGACTCGTCGTCGTGCGGCTCCTGCACTACGCGGCGGTGACAACGCTTGCCGGTGTGTCGTTCTTTCCTCTGTACGCCTACGCATTTGCCGAACCAAAGGAGTTATCCCGCCGCCGGCACGCGGTCCTTCTCTCCGCCGGCGTCGGGGCGCTGCTCAGCGGCCTGCTTTGGTTCGTCTTCTCGGTCGCAAATATGAGCGGCAGCCTGGCCGACGTTGCCGATCATGAGGTTCTGTGGACAGTATTGAACGAAACGACATTCGGCGGCGTTTGGCTGGCGCGAATGCTTCTCACCGTCCTCATTCTCGGCGTCATGGCCGTCCGCCCGTTTTGGATGGGCATGGCCCGCCGAGATTTAGTCACGGCTTGTCTTGCCGCGATGCTGTTGGCGTCGTTGGCCGGAACGGGTCATGCCCAAATCGAGGAAGGGTGGATGATGGTAGTCCACGTCGTGTCCGACGCAGCGCACGTTCTGGCCGCCGGCGCATGGCTCGGTGGGCTGGTTCCGCTCGGATTCATCCTCCTCGACTATGCGAGGGGGGACGGGGAGCCGATCGTCGACGTGGACCGGGTTCTGCTGCGGTTCTCAAGCATGGGCTACGTGGCGGTGGCCACGCTCATCGTCTCGGGCCTCGTCAACAGCTGGTTCCTGGTCGGCTCGGTTTCCAATCTGCTCAAGACACCGTACGGGCAGATCCTTCTCGGCAAGCTGGCACTATTTGCTGCAATGCTGGCGCTTGCCGCCGCCAACAGATTCTGGCTCGTTCCGCGGATGATCGAGACGCGAGAAGATGCCGGGGAGCCGGCGGTGTGGCTCGGAAGGTTGCGCTACCACGTGCTCGGCGAGCAGTTCTTGGGCCTGATGGTTCTTCTTGCCGTCTCCGTTCTGGGGACCATGCGGCCGGCGGTGGGCCAATGATGCATCGGTTTCCGACCGGCCGCGTGCCGCGAAGATGAATCTGGCCGCGGACTCCTAGCCAGACGGCGCGATCAGGACCTGAGTTCAGCGCGCCACCTCGAACGAATACTCGCCCTTCACGTGGTGGGTATCTTGGGAAACGGCGTGCCACATGACCGTATAACGTCCCGCCGTCAACGGCCGCGGCAGCGGAACCACGAGTTGCCTTCGGTCCGCAGGATCGTTCACCGGCACCCCGGTGGCGACAGACTTCCCGGCCTCGTCCCTGAGCTCGACGCCCGAGAACTTCGCTATCACGCCCTCGCTGAAATTCAGTTTGATTTCCGTGGGGGAAGGCTTACTAGGACCACCCGTTGCAGGGCTGACGGACGTCAGTTTTGGATGCGCATCGGCCGAAGTGGCAAGCGCGCCAATCACCAGAGCTACGAGAGCGCCTATCGCTATCGAATTTCGCGACATTTTGGTTCCTTTCGTGTGAATATATCGATGCGTAGGGATTCCAACCGCTCTGTAGCCAGAGCCACAGGCTACCACCCCCGATAATTGTAGCCGTAGCCGTAATACTGGGGCCGGGAAGGATAGTATCGCGGATACCCATGGGCATCGTCATGGAGATCCCGAAGTGCGCGATGATAGGCACGATGCTCGCCACGACTGTAAAAACCGTCCTCGTGAGCGCGTTGGTGCGCGCCCGACAATTGGTCGTGGAACCGATCGTGAGAGTTGTAATCGAAGTTTTCGTCATCGTGAGCCAGAGCCGGCATCACGGGCAGGCTCAACACCACGGCAGCCGCTAGAAGCACTTTTCCTAAGGTCATGGTTTTCTCCTTTTGTTGAGTTACCCAATAGGCGCATGGGCTCCCCAACCTTAACTTCCCGGGAAAGCCTAACCGGGTCGATATGAACGGCAGCCGAATGGGCAATTCAACGATAGGTTATTTTGAGCTTTTCCGAACTTCGCCCCTGACATTCACGCGTTCTCGTTCCCGATGTCCGCCCGCAGAATGTTCCCGGTAGTGACTCCCCGCGCATCAGCGCGGCCCAAGATCGGACAAGACGATTGCATTAAACCGCTCCGTGGGTAGAGGAGTGTGTACCGTAAAGGTCGCGGGTTTGAAGTTTGTGTCCTGTCGGAACTCACCCGCATTCCACATCGGCGACAGCGCTTGCGCTCCGCATGAGACATGGATCTGACAGTCGGCCGCCGTGAGGTGATCGTTCGAGTCTAACCGGAGTCGACATCATGAACCGGTGAAAAGGCTAGGGAGCGCAATTCCCGCTTCGCTGAAGACGCGCCCGGTCCCTTGCGCTGGGACAGCTGAAAGCCTTGTTCAGCAGACGAAAGGAGAGACAGATGGCCACAACCGAAACGACAAAGACAGGCGTCGCTCTGCGAGGTACGATGCTCGGTACCGTTGGGCACCTGCTGGTAAGCCGCCAAGCGCTGCCGGTCATCGCCATTTTGTTTGCCGTCGCGCCTGCCGTCTTTGCAGCTCTGAATTGGAGCTGGTTGGTGGCGGCGGGGGTCGCATCGATCTTGCTCAGCGTGCTGCCATGTCTGGTGATGTGTGGCCTCGGTCTATGCATGCACAAGTTCGTCGGCCGCGCCGCTGCCCCCTATGCGAGCGAATCATTGGCCATCGATGGTTCGGACATCTCGACTCCAGCAGCGAGCGGGAGCTTGTCTGGCAGTGCCATGGGGTGCTGCTCGCGAAGCGGTGCGACCACGAACGAGGGCGTCACGCAACCGAGGGAGAAGATCGATGCGTAAATCCCCAGGATCGGCAGTGCTTGCGATCGCCCTTACCAGCGTTGCGGGCGCGCCGTCGCAGAATCCGACCATTTGCCGCGCCTGCACAGCGGGATGATGGGAAGCGAAACGGGCGGCATGATGGGTGGGATGATGGGCATGATGCAGAGCTGCGGCGCGATGATGCGGAATGGGTCCCGCAGCGGTCGCCCAAATGAGCAGTGGCGCGAGGACCGGCGCGCGGCGCCGGATGGCGGGCCAATGATTGGCTGGATGAAAAAAATTCCGAGGAGGAACAAGCGATGAGTTGGATCGATGTTGTGGACAGCAGGTGAACTCAAGGCAACGGAGGAAGAATATGCGCCAAAGAATGCTTCTGCTGGCGATAGTCGTCGCGAGCGCCACCTCAGCCGCTTCGATTGGGAGGACGGCTGCGCAGGGTATGACGGATGGAATGGGTTCGGGCATGATGCGGGGCGGCATGGGTCAGGGCATGATGAGACATGGAGTGGACCAGCAGCCGAACGATCGTCAGCCGATGCGCGGCGACATGGGCGGCATGATGTGCCCGATGATGCGCTCTGGCATGATGCAGGGTGGGATGATGGGCTCCGATATGATGGGCATGGGTAAGACGGCCGGGGGCTCCGACGGACTGTTTGGGTCGCGCGTGACGCCGATGATGAACCTGTCGGCCGAAGACGTGCGCGGATATCTGTCGTCGCAGCTCGAGCATCTCAACAACAAGCGGCTGAAATTGGGAGACATCAACAGCGGCGACGGGACGATCACCGCCGACATCGTTACGGTTGATAACTCGCTTGTGCAACGACTGAAAGTCGATCGGCACAGCGGCGCAATAACGTATGAAAACTGATTTGGCGAGCGGTGGTGCTGAGCCGCGCGTTACTGAGTGGTTGGTGGCCGTTGCCAACCAGTGCACGACGAAGCCGCGGCGCTCAGAAGAACGGAACCCGAACCGGTACAGAGCGCTAGTGATGTCCGCGACCTCTCACTGCGACTCGGACGACCTGATCTTCAGGAGTGCTCGATGGGCTTCTATAGCGACGTCATCCTGCCGAGGCTTTGCGATCTCGCGATGCGCAATAAGCAGCTTGTGCCTTATCGTGAGCGCGTGATCGGAGCGGCGGCAGGCAGGGTGCTCGAGATCGGCGTCGGCTCGGGAATGAACCTGCCATTCTATCGCCAGCCGGTGCTGGAGGTCCTCGCGCTCGAACCAGCACCGCGGCTCGTGACCATGGCTAAAAGCGCCTCAGAGACGACAAGCATGCCGGTCCGCTTCGTCGTAACCGGCATGAGGCCCCCACCTCGCCATCGCGAGGTTCGCCTGCGATACAGCCTGGCATGAGCTGATCGGTGGAGGTGAAGCGATGGCAAATGCCAT